>JAQBPZ010000284.1 GCA_028287225.1 Gemmatimonadota bacterium | reverse complement strand
TGGTCGCCGCCCCTCTCTGTCGTACCCGACAGCGCCGTCGGTTACTGCGTCGCCAGCGTGGTGCCGTACTTCGTATTGATCGCGCCGATGATGGCATTGGCGATCAGCACATGTGCCGGCGCAGCGGGGTGGACACCGTCGATCGAGATGTACGTGCCGAACGGGGCAGTCCCGTTCGTGAAGGCGGGGAATCTCGGGATCGCGTTCGACGTCCGTAGCGGCTGCAGAACCGAGTTCGGGTCGACGTATGCGAAGCCGATCGCCGCGGCCTTCGCTGCGAGGTAGCTGTTCAGTGTGTTGATCTGCGCTGCGGCTGCCAGCTGCTCGGCGTCGTCGAGCACGAACACGTCGCCCACCGGCGCCGCGGGAACGTTCTTGACGCAGGAGATGAAGTTCGGGTGCTGTCCCGCCTTGATGGCCGGCAGGATGTCATAGATGTTCACCAGCACCGTGGAACCGACGCAGTTCGGGCTGATGTTCAGCGCCGTGCCTGCGGGCAGTCCGGCCAGCGTGGCCATTGCGGCCCGATTCGCGGCGCTCGCCTTTGAGAGCGTGTCACCGGTCACGAGACGCGGGACGTTCGGCGCATGGATCAGGCCGATAAGCACGCCCTTGATCCCCGGAGCGCTATCGGTCAGCTGGGCGAGCATTGCGTCGTAGTTCGCCTGGAACTGCGCCGGGGTGGTCAGGAACCCCCGCTGCCCGAGAGCAGGAGTCGGAACGAGGATGCCGGAGCCGAGAGCGCCCAGCACGTCGTTGTTGCCGATCCAGATGGTCGCGAAGGTCGGTTTCGCGACCAGCGCGCGTCGGGTCTGCGTGAGGCCGCCCAGGATGAAGGTCGTCAGCGCGTTCGACTGGAAGGTGCTGATCGCGGTGGGATCGGCCGAGTGGGCGTCGGGGACGGCGACGTTGTTGAGGACGTCCGTGATCGAGCCGGCGCTGCGCAGTGCGCAGGGCGGCGGCGTCGTCGCTCCGGCCGGCAGGCCGGTCAACACGCGTTGGCCGGTGAGGAGATTCGTGAGCGGCGCGGAGCAGCCCGGCATCGCAAGCGAGGCGTAGTGGTACTGCGTTCCCATGGAGTTGGCGAGCAGCCGTGCGTAGCTCTGCCGCTGGGTGGAATCGTTGATGCCGTTGCTCTGCCAGCCCGCGGTGATGCTGTTCCCCATCGCCACGTAGCTCTTGAAGATCGCGCCGCCCGGGGGCGAATCGGGGCCGAGGAGCTTCCTGTCAGTGCTGCACGAGACGGCGGCCACGAGGGTCGTGAGAGCCGCCAGGCGGGTGAACGTGCTCAGTCGAGACATCCTGATGTTCTCCTGGCGAGGGTCAGAAGTTGGCTTTGAGGCTGAGCGAGAAGATATTCGCGCTCAGGGAGTAGAATCCGCTGTTCAGGGCCAACGCCTGGGCACTGGTCGTCGTGGCGGAACGCTCGTCGATGCGGCCACGGGCGCCGCGCGTGAAGATGTGCGCATAGGCGCCGTCGAGGGTCACGCGGCCCATCGGGTAGCCGAAGCCGAGGCTGCCGAGGGCGCGATCCTGCTCGGGGAGCAGGGGGGTGACCGTCTCGGGCGGTGCCGCGGAGGTGTTCGCCGCGAACCCGGCCCGCAGCGCGCTGCCGCTCAGGAGGCGATGCTCGGCGCCGAGGCGGATGCCGGACGTGTTGTTGTAGTCCTCCTGCAGGACCCTGGACTTGGACGACGCCGGACCCTGGAAGTTGACGGGCAGGGCGCGGAACGACTTCCAGCCGACGTACGAGTAGTCGGCGCTCAGCGTGGTGTTCTGGAAGCCCGAGTAGGCGAAGCCGACCTGGACCTGCGCCGGGTGCTGGATCCCGGTCTGCACCTTCTGCGCGACCAGCGCGCCGCCGGCCACGAACTGCGGGGCGAGCAGGGCGTCGACCGGGGTGCCGGCCGGCGCGCCAAGCGGGTTGTTGGCGGCCAGGATGAGGCCCGTGTTGCGCTGCTCGAAGGTGGCGTCGGCGTCGTCGTAGTTGAACGTCACCTGCGACAGGAACCGCGCGCCCATCTGCCACTGCGGCGTGAGCCGGCCGTGCACGCCGACGTCCACGCCGTAGGCCATGCTGGACCCCTTGAGCGTGGCACGCGCGAACTCGGTGCGCAGCGGGATGCCGAGCTGCCCGAAGGTGGGCGCGCCGACAGCGGACGAGGTGGCGGTGGTGGCCAGGTCGACGCCCTGGACCAGCTCCACCTTGGAATGTGCGATGACGGGACCGCCGCCGATCGACCAGTTCGGGGTGAGCTGGTAGGCGAGATTGGGCTGCACGTAGATGGTCTGCAGCGAGGTCTTCAGCGCCGAGAAGCGGCCGGGGAAGTTGTCACGCCACTGCGAGGTGAGGCCGTAGGGCACGTAGACACCGAGTCCGAGCGCCATCTTGCCCGCGCCGCGCCAGTTCACGAAGAGATGCGGGACGAACGCGGTCGCGATGTCGGCGTCGTACCGGTTGTGCGTGGTGTCCTGGTCGAAGCCGCCGTCGATCTTGATGGCCGCCACGCCGCCGTAGAACGAGAAGCCGCGGGTGGCCTGCACCTGGCCAGGATTCCAGTAGATGCTCGACGCGTCGTCGCAGGGGCTGGACGTGTTCGCGAAGCCGCGCGAGATGGCGCACGAGCCGATCTCGTTCAGTCCGAACGCCTGCGCACCCGCGGTGCCTGCAGCGGCGGGCAGGGCGAGCAGGGCGAGCGCGAGGGTGTACCGTGAGGCACGGTGTAGCATCATCTCGATCCTCCTGAGGGGCAGTCGGCTGAGCCGAACGGGCATGTGCCGGCCACGGCACGGCAAGGCGGCGGCAGGTGAAGCGGGAGCGTACGAGGCGCCGGACCGGTCCGGTTCGGCGTCGGCGCTAATATACGGCGTCGCACCGGGTCCGTCGCTACCCGCACGACCGACTTCGAGGCAGATTGTCACGGTCCGCCGACATCCGTTCCTCCCGACCCGTCCAGATGACCGCCACGCCCGCCACGCTGCTCGCCGATCCGTCTTCCGTGCCCGGCGGCACGCGCGTGCTGACCCCCGACGCGCTGGCTTTCGTGGCCGCGCTGCACCGCCAGTTCAACCCGGCGCGCCAGGCGAAGCTGAAGCGCCGCGCCGCGCGGCGCGCCGAGCTTGGCGCCCACCCGCTCGGCGCCCCGCTCGACTTTCCCGCCGCCACCACCGCGTTGCGTTCCGGCTCGTGGCAGGTGGCTCCCGCTCCCGCGGACCTGAACGACCGACGGGTGGAGATCACGGGTCCGGTGGATCGCAAGATGATGATCAATGCGCTGAACTCCGGCGCGCGCGTCTTCATGGCGGACCTCGAGGATGCCTGCTCCCCCACCTGGGCCAACGTGGTAGAGGGGCAGGTGAACCTCATGGACGCGGTGCGCCGCGAGCTGGCGATGGAGAGCGGCGGCAAGTCGTACCGCCTCAACACCGAGCTGGCGACGCTGGTGGTGCGCCCGCGCGGCTGGCACCTCGAGGAGCGGCACCTCCTGGTCGACGGCGCTCCGGCGTCGGCGAGCATCGTCGACTTCGGGCTGTACTTCTTCCATAATGCCCGCGAGCTCATCGCGCGCGGCTCGGGCCCGTACTTCTACCTGCCGAAGCTGGAGAGCCACCTCGAGGCGCGGCTGTGGAACGAGGTGTTCGTCGCGGCGCAGGAGGCGCTGGGCATCCCGCGCGGGACGGTTCGCGCCACGGTGCTCATCGAGACGCTCCCCGCGGCGTTCGAGATGGAGGAGATCCTGTACGAGCTGCGGGAGCACGCGTCCGGACTGAACGCCGGCCGCTGGGACTACCTGTTCAGCTTCATCAAGACCTTCCGTGACCGCGCCGACAAGCTGCTGCCGGACCGGGCGCAGCTCACCATGACGGTGCCGTTCATGCGCGCCTACACCGAGCGCCTGGTGCAGGTGTGCCACCGCCGGGGTGCGCATGCCATCGGTGGCATGGCCGCCTTCATCCCGAGCCGGAAGGACGCCGAGGTCAATGCGCACGCCCTGGCCCGCGTGCGCGACGACAAGGAACGCGAGAGCCGGGACGGGTTCGACGGCTCGTGGGTCGCGCATCCCGACCTGGTGCCCGTGGCGCGCGAGGTGTTCGACCGGGCGCTGGGAGCGAAGCCGCACCAGAAGGACCGGCTCCGGCCCG
>JAQBPZ010000277.1 GCA_028287225.1 Gemmatimonadota bacterium | reverse complement strand
ACGCGGGACGACGTGAGCGCGAAGGGCCTGCTCGACCGAGCAGGCCCTTCGTGTCCCCGGCTGAATCGAGCCGATCAGCAAGCGTCGGGTGCGGCGGGGCGCGACGCGGAATCCGGCACGGCCGCGGGCCGAGGCAGCGTCGGGATGAAGCGGCGCTTCGGTCGCGCACCCGAATCGGCCGGCGCAACCGACTTCGGCGCATCGTTCGACGCCGGCAGTGTCGGCAGCACCTGCACCGGTGTCGGCTCCGGCTGCGGACGACGCATCGTGGTGTCGGAGTGCTCGCGCACCGGCGCGACGGTCACCGCAGGGCTGCCGAGGCGTCCGCGTCCGTTGTTGCCGTTGTTGCCGTTGTCGCCCTTCTCGGGCTTGCCGCCGTCACGGCCGTAGTGGTTGCCGTTGTCGTCATGGTCCTTCTTGCGGCCCTCGGTGCTCGTCGAGTCGCTGCGTGCGGGGCGGCCGGTGTCCGTGCGGCCACCGTTGCCGTTCTCGCCGCGACCGGTGGCCGCGCTCGTGTTGCCCTGCTGCTGCACTCCCTCCTCCACATCGCTCCGCGTCGGCACGCGGAACACGGGCGGCCGGACCCTCGATGCGGGGCGCGCGACGGCGTGGCCGTTGCTCGCGACCACCGAATCCGGGCGCTGCACCGGTGGGACCGCCACGCCCGGCCCGCGCCCGCGTGCGCGCGAGGGGCAGGCGCCACGCTCCGCCATCTCGTCGCGCACGTAGAGCACGCTGCCGTCCGGGCAGTACACCTTCGCGATGCGCGTGATCGCGGGACGCGCGGCGTCGATCGTATAGAGGTCCTCGCCCCACTCGTCTTCCATGCCGGGCGCCACGAAGCGGCGCGACAGCGCCTCGATCGTGCGATACGGGTCGGTTGCGCGGTAGTCGCGCGCACCGAGCACCTCGCGCAGATACTCCTCCTCGAAGGCGGCATCCGGCAGCCGCAGGGGGCGGTCGGAGGCGACGGCGTACAGGTACCGCACCGACGACGCGCGCCCGTCGCGATCGTAGCGGCCATCGCGGTCGAAGCGGTCGTCGCGCGCATAGCGCTCGTCGCGCATCGGACGGCGCAAGAGCGAGAGCCAGCTGGATCCGGAGAGCGTGGCCTGCCGCTGGGCGCGCGTCACCGGATAGACGAGGGCGACGCCGCGGTTGGGCACCAGCTCGAACACGGCGACGTACGCCGGCTGGTTGGTGCTCACCAGCAGCCGCCCCTCGTCCGCGCGGGCAATGGTGACGCCGACGGGCGGCAGCTCGGCAACGGCCTCGGTGGCCGGCGCCGGAACGTAGACGACCTGGGGAAGCGGCCCGCAGCCAGCGAGAGTGGCCAGGGCGGCGGTGCCGGCGAGGATGACGAAGCGTGTGCGCATGAGTCGCGTCCGGTGGGAGAGGGCACTGCGACATCGAGGTGGTGCCAGCTACGGGGGCAAGCGATGCTCCCCGGAGCGGGTCATCATGCAAGTGCAGGATTCACCAGAGCTTGCGGGATTCCCGTGCACCCCGGGACAGGTGCTTCTGTCCCACCATGAGGACGACCCGAGTCTCGACTCGGCCACATCCGCCCCTAAACATCTGTCGCCTGACGACTCGAGTCCCTTATCCTCGACCTCGTGCACCTGGTCCGGCATCACGATACGTCTTCGACATTTCCATCTCCCCCGCGAGCGTGCTCTCGGCGTCAACAGCACGTGTCCCTTCAGTTCGTTTCTTGCGTAGCCGCCCACCATGCTCATCCTGATCTCGTTGATACTCGCCGGCCTTGTCGTCGGCCTGCTGGTGATGGTGGCGCTCATGAGTGCCGTGAAGGGCACGCCGGTGCGTGATGTCACGTCGCTCGGGGGCGGCGCCACGCCCGGGGTGCGCGATCCCGGGTTCCGGACCGCCGTCGAGCTCCTGAGTCGCGCGGCGCTCGCCGAGGGCCACGCGGTGGAGCTGTTCGTGAATGGCGACGAGACCTATCCGCGCCTGTGGGACGACCTGCGCGCGGCGCGGCGGTCCATCACCATGCAGATGTACTACTGCGAGACCGGCGGGATGGCCGACACTCTCCGCGAGGTGCTGACCGAGCGGGCGCGCGCTGGCGTGCGGGTGTGCTTTCTCTACGATGCCTTCGGCACTTCATTTCCCGCCGAGTACCTGCAGGGTCTTCAGGCAGCGGGAGTGGTCACGGCGCCGTTCCGTCCGATCTCCCTGCTCACCGCCCACAAGATGCAGCATCGGGCGCACATCCGCGTCGTCTGCGTCGACGGCGTCACCGGGTGGACGGGCGGCTTCGGAATCTCGGACAAGTGGTTCGGCGACGGGGTGAGCACGGGGCAGTGGCGCGACTCGAACGTGCGGTTCACCGGGCCGGCCGTGCGGCAGCTGCAGGCGGCGTTCGTGGCCTGCTGGGCCGAGGCGACCGGCGACCTGCTCGTCGGCGAGACGGTCTTTCCCCACGCGGCGGCGACCATGCCTCGGGGCGGCGCGCTCGCCGCCGTTCTGCACGGGTCACCGTCGGTGGGCAGCACCGAGGCCGAGCGCTTCTTCGCGCTGTCCATCGCATCGGCGCGCGAGCGGCTCTGGATCACCAATTCGTACTTCGTCCCCGACCGCGAGTTCCGGCAGCTCATCATCGCGGCCGCGCGCCGGGGCGTGGACACGCGCGTCCTCACGGCCGGTCCGGAGACCGACGTGAAGAGCACGCTGTATGCGGGCCGCGCGCGATACGAGGAGCTGCTTGCCGGCGGGGTGCGCGTCTACGAGTACAGGGCGACCATGATGCACGCCAAGACGCTCGTGGTGGACGGCATCTGGGGGGCATGCGGCAGCATGAACGCCGACAACCGGTCACTCTCCTTCAACGAGGAGACCGTCCTCATGATGCTCGACGCCGGACTCGGCGCGACACTCGAGCGGCACTTCATGGCCGACCTCGCGCACGCCGACGAGATCGACCTGGCCACCTTCCGGCGGCGCGGACTGAGGGAGCGCACGAAGGAGCGCGCGACGCA
>JAQBPZ010000275.1 GCA_028287225.1 Gemmatimonadota bacterium | reverse complement strand
CGCGAGGGCGGGCGCGAGGGGATGTGGGAATACCTCACGCGCGACGAGGCCCAGCAGACCACCGACGACCTGGCGGCCGGCCGCGCCGCGAAGGCGTCGTCGCGCGGCGGCGCGTCGAAGGCGGCCGCATCGGCGCGGCCGATCCGCCGCGCGGCGGAGCTGGACGATCCGGACCGCGGCGGCCCGCTCGTGGACCGCACCGCGAAGCTGTTCATCGGCGGCAAGCAGTCGCGCCCCGACTCCGGCTACTCCACGCGCATCCTCGGCGCCGACGGCCGCGTGCTCGGCGAGGTCGGCGAGGGGAACCGGAAGGACCTGCGCAATGCCGTGGAGGCCGCGCATGCGGCGTCCGCCGGCTGGGCGAAGGCCACGGGCCACAACCGCGCGCAGATCCTCTACTACATCGCCGAGAACCTCACCGCGCGTGCCTCCGAGTTCGCCGCACGCATCACCTCGCTCACCGGCGGCGACGGCGCCGCCGAGGTGGACGCGAGCGTGCGTCGCCTGTTCACCTACGCCGCGTGGGCCGACAAGTACGACGGCCAGGTGCACCAGGTGCCGCTGCGCGGCGTCGCCCTGGCCATGAACGAGCCCCTCGGCGTGATCGGACAGGGCGCGCCGGACGAGTTTCCGCTGCTGGGCCTCGTGTCGATGCTCGCGCCGGCCATCGCCGTGGGCAACACGGTGGTGGTGGTGCCGAGCGGGAAGGCGCCGCTCGCAGCCACGGACTTCTACCAGGTCCTGGAGACCTCCGACCTGCCGGCGGGGGTGGTGAACATCGTCACGGGCCCGAAGGAATCGCTCATGAAGACGCTCGCCGAGCACGACGACGTGGACGGCGTGTGGTACTTCGGCACCGCGGCCGGCGTGAAGGCCGTGGAGCTCGCGAGCGCGAGCAACATGAAGCGCACCTTCGCGGAATCCGCGCCGCGCGCATGGATGTCGGTGGCCGATGGCGAGGGCCGCGAGTTCCTGCGCGAGGCGACCCAGGTGAAGAACATCTGGATCCCGTACGGCGAGTAGCGCCCGGCGCGAAGCTTGTCCCTCACTCGAAGTTGGACAAACGAGCGAACGGAGGGGACGGAGCAGAACGGACGACAGCCTCGGGCCGACTCCTCAGGGATGGGTACAGCGCCACACCCCAAAAACACTCCCTGAGTTCTGGATGCTGCAGAGCGGGTATCGGCGCGCCGTGGCCGGCCAGAGTCGGAAGTCTCCGTTCTGATCCGACTCCATCCGTTCGATCGTCCCCCTCCTTTCGACTGAGGGACCGACTGAGGGACCGGCACCGCCGTGACGGAGAAGAACGGCTCAGGTCGCGTAGCCGAGGACGGCGACGTAGTGGCACACGCTGCCGCCAAGGACGAACAGGTGCCACACGGCATGGCCGAAGCGCATGCGCTGGTCGCGGGCGTAGAACACCACGCCGCCCGTGTAGCACAGGCCGCCCGCCGCGAGCCACAGCAGGCCCGGCCTGGGGACGTGCACCATGAGGGGACGCATCGCCACCACGATCAGCCAGCCCATTCCGAGATAGAGCGCCGTGGAGAGCCAGGGGAAGCGGAAGCCCAGCGTCCACTTTCCCACGATCCCCACCAGCGCGAGCGTCCAGACGATGGCGAGCATCGACCATCCCCACGGCCCGCGGAGCGCACCGAGCATGAACGGCGTGTAGCTGCCGGCGATCAGCAGGTAGATGGCCGAGTGGTCGAGCACGCGCAGGATCTCCTTCGCGCGCCCCTCACGGAGGGCGTGGTACAAGGTGCTCGCGCCGTACAGCAGGATGAGCGAGGCGCCGTAGATGATGCTGCCGGCCAGGTGCCAGCCGTCGCCCTCGCCGCGCGTGGTGGCGAGCAGAAGGATCGGCAGGGCGATCAGGCTGCCCAGGAGCCCGGCGCCATGCGTCAGGCTGTTGGCGATCTCCTCGGCCCGCGACGGCCAGGCGAAATGAGCGGAAGGAGCGCCGTGACCTGCGTCACGGCCGGTGGTCTGGTGATGCATGGAAGCTCGTCGAGCACGGGTCAGGGGGCGGCCGACCGTCGGCCGTTCGCTCGGAGACTAGCAACAATCCGACCGCCGCGCTCCTCGTTCCGACGCCGAATAAGGCCGGAGCGCGCTATTCGGGCAAACGCGGGATCGCCGATCGCGTAGGCGTACGCCTTCCCCGTCGCATAGCGCTTGACCCTGATCCTCATTGCGGACCTCGTACCATGATCGGCTCCCGGCGCCCTCGCCAGCGGGAGGACGGACGTCCACCCCGAACATGTACGACGACCGCGGGACCTCGGCAACAACTCCCGTCGCAAGGCTAGCGCCCGAGCCAGTAGCTGATCTTCACCACGAAGATGTTGTCCGCGGGCGCCGCGAGCAGGGCCCGCCGGTCGCGCGCGAACGACAGGTCGCCGAGCGGCGCGACGTCGCTGCGGGTCTGGGTCCAGACGAAGTACGCCGTGGAGCCCGGACGCCACTCCCAGCGCAGCACCCCCGTGCCGCGCAGGCTGCGGAAGTTGAAGTCCGGGTCGCCGATGGTGAACGCCGGCGCGGGCCCGGCCCCGTCGGGATCGATGCGATATTCCCTGCGGCCCGCGGTGGTGGTGGCGGCGATGGTGCCCGCGTCGCGCCCGTACACGCGCTTCTCGGTGGTGCGCGGCGCGGCGAACTCCTCGAAGTCGTAGAAGTGCCCGCTCGCGATGAGGGGCTGCGCGTAGACCTCCAGCGACAGCGCCGGCGTGAAGGTCACGTTGGCACGCGTGTCCATGTAGAGCTGCCGCTGGTCCAGGTGCGAGAACACGTAGCGGCGGCCGAAGAACAGCGACGCGGTGGGATCGGCGAAGGCGGTGACGTACTGGTCGGTGCTGGTGGACCGGCTGACGCCCGGCCCGGCGGTGAGGCGCACGTTGGAGGCGGGACGCACGGTCGCGCTCACGCCGACCGACCGGTCCACGGCGCCGTCGTCGGCGCGCGATCCGTTCACGTTGAGGTTGAGCGTCACCGCGCGGCGCGGGTCCGAGGAGACGCTCACGAAGCCGCCGGTTCCGGCCGCGTCGCCGAGCAGCGGGCCGCCGCGCGCCTTGCGGTCGTTGAGCGCGGCGAAGCTCCGGCTCAGCACCGCGGTGGTGCTCCAGTAGTTCGGCCACTGGCCGGCGACGACCCCGGTGGCGTCGCGCCCCGTGTTGTCGCCGTCGAAGTCCCAGTACTGCTCCGCGCCGGTGAGCCAGGTGAGCTCGCGGAACCAGCGCGTCGGCGTGGTATACTGCCGCCCGATGGTGCCGTTGAGCCAGCGGTAGTCCGCCTTCTGCTGGAAGCCCAGGTCGTTCGTCTCGTAGCCCGGGCTCACGGACGCGGCGTTGAGGTCCCCGATCCAGCTGCCGCTCCCCTTGCTGAGGCGCGCGATGGCCCCGCTCCCGCCGAGCAGGGTGGCCGACGGGTCGAAGAGCGGCGCGACGCCGCCCGCGGACGCGCGGCGGTCCGGCCGCTCGAAGTACCGCGCCGACGACCGCTGCAGGCGGGCGATGGCGAGCGAGTCGCCGGTGAGCCGCGAGGTGGTGATCGCGCCGTAGAGATGCCAGGCGTGGTCGCTCCAGTACGCGTCGCCGTCCAGGCCGGCGGCAATCGCCGACCGGGGCAGGAGCGACGCGAGCCCCGGGTCGTCGAGCCGCCGGGTCACGGCGGTGAGCAGCCCGCCGAGCACGAGGTTGCCGCCGCGCAGGTCTCGCTTGGCGCGGCCCACGAAGCTGTTGGTGAGCGGCTCCACCGGCAGGCGCCGGAAGGAGCCGTCCGGCAGCGCGACGTCCGCCATCTCGCGCCGCGTCAGCGCGTCGGTGATGCCCACGGCCAGCCCCCCCGCGGTGCGACCGATGACCTTGGCGGCGCCAAGGATGGAGCTGTTGGCCGGCACGTCGGCGTAGTCCCCTGCCGAGTAGGCGAGGCCGGCGCCCTGCGGCGAGCGGCCGATGCGGCGCGAGTAGAAGAGGTCCAGCCCCAGGCCGCAGTTGATGTTGCAGCCCGGACTGCCGAAGTCGAAGAGGTCGCTGCCTTCCACGAAGAACGGACGCTTCTCGGGGAAGTAGCTCTCGTAGGCGGACAGGTTCACCACCGCCGGGTCCACCTCCACCTGGCCGAAATCCGGATTCACGGTGGCCGAGAGGGTGAAGCTGCTCGTGAGCAGGTATTTCAGGTCGCCGCCGACGCGCACGTCGCTCTGGTGCGGGCGGTTGAAGGGGCTGCGCGGATCGCCCGAGGCGAGGCGCTGCGCACGCGTCACGGCATAGGGCAGCAGCTCGAGATGGCGCTCGCCCGCGTGGATGCGGAGCCCCGTGAGGTCGCCGAAGAAGGCCGGGCCACCGGCCTCGTTCTGGCGCCAGTAGGCCCACAGCGCGCGCTCCTGCGTGCGGTGCGTGATGCGGGTGAGGTTGAGCCCCCACGTCTGCACCGAGTCGCGCGCAAAGCGGAGCTGGGAGAAGGGGATGCGCACCTCGGCGGACCAGCCGAGTGAATCGACGCGCGACGCCACCTGCCAGACCGGATCCCACGAGCGGTCGCCGCCCGCCGCGTCGCCGCGCCAGCCGGCGGGGTTCACGTCGAACTCCACGGAGTGGAGGCGGTCGTGGTACGGGTCGAAGTCGATGCGCAGGATGTCGCTCTGCGGATCATCGTCGCGGCGAGTGAGGCGGCTGGTCACCCCGGCCGCGCCGCGCGAGTCGAACATGCGGGCGCCGATCCAGATGGCCTCGTCGTCGTACACGATGCGCACCTCGGTGCGCTCGCTGGCGGGTGCTCCCTCCACCGGGCGCTGCTGCGTGAAGCGCGTGATCGGCGTCGCACCGGCCCAGGCCGCATCGCCGAGCCGGCCGTCGAGCACGATGGCCCCGCTGCGCGGCGACGCGCTCGCGGAGGGACGCGGCCGGCCACCGGCGCCGCGCGACGCC
>JAQBPZ010000365.1 GCA_028287225.1 Gemmatimonadota bacterium | reverse complement strand
GCTGCGTCACCTGCTGCAGGAGGCACCACATGTCCGAGGCTGAGTTCGAGGGGCGCGTCGCGTCCGCGCTGCAGGCGTCACCCGTGGGCGGCGCCGGGGCACGACGCGCCATCATGGACCGCGTCCGCGCCCTGCCGGCGCACGAGCGGCCGGTGCGCCGCGCGCGCACCATCATCGGCAGGCGGGCGGTGCGCCATTCCATCGTGGGCGTGGCCCTCGCGGCGGGCATCGGCTCCCTGGGCACGATCTCGTCACTGGTCGGTGGGGCGGATGCCGGCGGCCGCGGCAGTCTCGCGACGGCGGTGATCGGCGATACCGTGAGCGCCACGCTGCACGACACGCTGCGTCTCGTGCGGCTCATCTTCGACGACACCGCCGCACGCCGGGTGGCCGCCGTGGGCGACTTCAACGCCTGGCGCGCCGACCGCACGCCGCTCGTGCGCGACCCGGCCACGCGCCGCTGGACCGCGACGGTCGCGCTCCGCGACGGGGAGCACCGGTACGCCTTCGTGGTGGACAACACGCGCTGGGTGCTCGATCCCGCCGCGCCGCACGGCCGCGGCGCCGACGGCCGGCTGCACTCGCTGCTCCACGTCGCCGCCCTGCCCAACTAGCTCCGGGTCCCGCGGCTTCGCGGGATCCGCCTTCCACTCTTCATCCCCGACCCGTGCGATCACTTCACGCCGCGCCCGCGCGGCGCGCGCTCGTCATGCGCCTGCTCGCGCCCTGCTGCCTCGCGCTCGGCTATCTCGACCTGGTGCGCGGCGGGCTCACCGCGGGCCCGCTGCTGCTCGTGGCCGGCTACCTCGTCCTCGTTCCCCTCGCGCTGCTGGAAGGCTGACGATGCCGCCAATGCCACCCGCCAGCGCGCACGCGCGTCCCTCGTACGGCGCCGCCGCCGTCGCGGGCGCCGTCGTGCTGCTGCTCTATACGCTCACCCTCGCGCCCACCACGGCGCTCTGGGACGCGAGCGAGTACATCACCGCCGCGTACACCCTCGGCATCCCGCACCCGCCCGGCAACCCGCTGTTCGTGCTCCTCGGGCGCGTCGCGTCGCTCGTGCCCGCCGGCTCCGTCGCGGTGCGCGTCAACATGCTCGCGGCGGTGTGCAGCGCCTTCTCCGCGGCCATCTGGTTCCTGGTGGTGGAGCGCGTGCTCTCGAGCTGGTTCCCCATCCGGTGGACCCGCCTGGCCGGCGCGAGCGTCGCGGCGCTGCTGAGCGCCACGGCGTTCACCGTGTGGAACCAGAGCGTGGTGAACGAGAAGGTCTATACGGTGTCCCTCGCCTTCTTCGCCGTGGTGTCGTGGCTCACCGTGCTCTGGTGCGACGATCCGGACGGGCGGCGCGCGGACCGGCTGCTCGTGCTCATCGCGTACCTGATCGGGCTCGGCTACGCCAACCATCCCGCCGGCTTCCTCGTGGGCCCCGCCGTGGGCGTCGCGGTGCTCGCGCGCCGTCCACGCACCGTGCTGCGGTGGCGGCTGATCCTCGCCGCGGTCCTCGCGCTGGGGCTGGGCGTCACGCCGTTCGCCGTGGAGCCCATTCGCGCCGCGCATCATCCCGCGCTCAACGAGGGCGAGCCCACCGGCTGCGTGGACCGCATCGGCGTGCGCTGCACCTTCTCCGCCACGACGTACACGCGGCTCATGGCGAACGTCAACCGCGACCAGTACGGCAAGCCGAGCCTCGCGCAGCGCCAGGCGCCCTTCGAGGCGCAGCTCGGCATGTGGTGGCTGTACTTCAAGTGGCAGTGGCTGCGCGACTCCACCGGCACGCAGCCCGGCACCCAGGCCGTGCTCGCGATGCTCTTCCTGGCGCTCGGCGTCGCCGGCGGCGTGGTGCACTGGCGGCACGACCGCGCCTCGTTCTGGTTCTTCGGCCCGCTCATCGTGACGGTCACGGTGGTGCTGGTGTACTACATGAACTTCAAGTACGGCGCATCGCAGTCGCCGGAGCTCACCGGCGTGGAGCGCGAGGTGCGCGACCGCGACTACTTCTACCTGTGGAGCTACTCCGCGTGGAGCGTGTGGTCGGCGCTCGGCCTCGTCGCGCTCTGGCGCGCGCTCGTGGACCGGCTGCGCCTCACGGGCACGCGCCGCTGGGTGTCGGCCATGCCGGTCCTGCTGCTCGGCGTGGTGCCGCTGGCCACCAACTGGCGCGATGCGTCGCGCGCCGGCGAGATGGCGCCGCGCGAATGGGCGCGCGACCTCCTGAACTCCGTGGAACCGTACGGCATCCTCATCACGCTCGGCGACAACGACACCTTTCCGCTCTGGTATGCGCAGCAGGTGGAGGGCGTGCGCCCCGACGTCACCGTCGCCGTCACCTCGCTGCTGAACACCGACTGGTACATCCGCTCGCTCGCACGGCAGCCGATCGTCGCCTACGACGCGGCGCGCGGACCGGCCGCATACCGCACCGGCCAGTGGACGATGCCGCGCACGCCGCTGCTCTCGCTGACCCGCGAGCAGATGGACGCCATCCCCGAGTACGTGGACCTGCGCACCCCGCAGCTGTTCCAGGCCGGCCAGATTCGCGCCGTGGTGGACCCGCGCCGGCTGGAGTACGGCGTGCCGGTGCGCTCCGACCTGCTGGTGCTCCAGATGCTGCGCGACAACATCGGCGTGCGCCCGCTCTACATGGCGCGCACCTCCGGCGGCTACCTGCAGGCGCTCGGCCTGGAGCCGTATGCCGTCTCGCAGGGCCTCGCGACGAAGATCATGACGGCGCCGGTCACCGCGTCGGCCGACCTCATCCCCGTGCGCGGCCTCGGCCATGTCGACGTGCCGCGCACGCGCGCCCTCTGGGCCGAATACGGCGCTCCCCGCGCGATCATCGCGCGCGGCGACTGGGTGGACCGGCCCTCCATCAGCATCCCGTACGCCTACATCAGCAGCGCGCTCCTCCTCTCCGACGTCCTTCGCAGCACGGGCGACTCCGCCGCTGCCGCGCGATACCAGGGCGCGGCGCTCGACATGGCGCGGGCGACGCGGACGCTCGACCTGTTCTCGGACGTGGGGTCGCCTGCCCCAGCGCCGCCGTCCCCCTCGGCCGACGCGCGGCGAGGCACGCCGATTCCCGTCAGCCCATGACTCTCCCGGGCCGGCCACTCGCGCAACGAGCGGACCTTGCTGGCCACTCGGTCGGAGGGGGAGACTGCATCTGACGGATGCGACGAATCTGAACTGTACGGGCGCTTCGGCCTGCTTGCTCTCGACCCGTACGGGCCACACCTCCAAGCACTCCCGTGATTTTTTGATGCTGCGGGGCCGAGATTGGTGCGCCCTGGCTCGACCGAGCGGCCTGACAGTTCGAATCCATGGCATCCGTCAGATGCAGTCTCCCCCTCCGACTGAGCGGCCGGCACGGTCCGCCGGTGGGCGCCACCGCGCGGCATCCTGGACGCTGGACGGGCGCGCGGCACCCCGGTTAGGCTTCGTCCCATGCGCATCTCCTCGACGTTCGTCGCGCTCCCGCTGGCGTTCGCGCTCCTGCATGGCGCATCCGCCGGCGCCCAGGACGCGTCCACGCAGCCGGTGGTGCAGGTCATCGGGACCGGCGGCACCATCGGCTCGGCGGGCGACTACTGGAAGGGCAATCCCGCCAGGGTTCCGATCGCGCAGCTCATGCAGGTGCCGGGCATCGACAGCATCGCGCGCATCGGCACGGAGCAGCTCTGGAACGTCGCCTCCAGCGCGATAGGCCCGGCGTGCTGGATGGAGCTCTCACGCCACATCAGCACGCTCTTCCGCGAGCGCAGGGACCTCGCCGGCATCGTGGTGACGCATGGCACCGACACGATGGAGGAGACCGCGTACTTCCTCGACCTCACCGTGGAGGGCGAGCGGCCGGTGATCGTCACCGGCTCCATGCGCCCGTCGGACATGGCCGGCGCCGACGGGCCGGCGAACCTCACGGGCGCGGTGCGCGTCGCGAGCGATCGCAATGCGCGCGGCCGCGGCACGATGGTCGTGATGGACGACCGCCTCTTCTCCGCGCGCGACGTGACCAAGACGAACAGCACGCGCGTCGAGACCTTCCAGGCCCCCGAGCGTGGTCCCCTCGCGATCATCGATCCCGAAGGCGTCTTCTACCGCCAGGCGTCGCCCAACCGGACCGCGCCGCAGTTCGCCCTCACGGGCATCACGACGCTGCCGCGCGTGGACATCGCCTACGCGTACGCCGGTGCGGACGGTGCGGCCATCGATGCCTTCGTGGCCGCGGGCGCGCAGGGCATCGTGGTGGCGGGCGTGGGGCGCGGTGGCGCGACGCCCGCGCAGCGTGAGGCCCTCACGCGAGCCCGTGCGCACGGAGTGGTCGTGGTGGCGAGCACCCGCACCGGCGCCGGCCGAGTTCCCGGCTCCGTCACCGACGCCACCATCGGTGCGGGCGACCTCAACCCGCAGAAGGCGCGCGTGCTGCTCACCCTGGCGCTCACCCGCACGACCCGGCCCGACGAGGTCGCGCGCATCTTCCAGCAGAATCAGTAGTCACGGCCGTGACCGCCGCGCGCGCGGCGGTGTGCATCGTGCACTTCGGCCCTGCATGGCGGCGCACGCCGCTCGCGTGGGCCGTGACCCGACCCGATCCCCGGAACCATCCCGTGCCGCTCGTCCATACTCCTGCGCTCAACCGGCTTCCGCCGTACGTCTTCGCCGAGCTCGATCGTCTCAAGGCCGCCGCCCGGATGCGCGGTGCCACGCTCGTGGATCTCGGCATCGGCAGCCCCGACATCCCGACCGACCCCGGCATCGTCGAGGCGCTTTCGGCGGCGGCGCATGATCCGCTCACGCACGGCTACCCGCCCTTCCGCGGCGCGCCGGTATTCTTCGACGCCATCGGCCGCTTCATGCAGTCGCGCTTCGGCGTCGCGATCGACCCGCCCAGCGAGGCCATCGCCCTCAGCGGCGCCAAGGAGGGCATCGCGCAGATCATCGCCGCCCTCTGCGGCCCGGGCGACATCGCGCTCATCCCGGACATCTACTACCCGGTGTACGCCCGTGCGGCGTGGCTCGCCGGTGCCGAGGTGCGCTGGGTCAGGATGCGTCCCGATCGCGGCTTCGTGCTGGACCTCGACGCGATCCCCCCCGAGGATGCGCGGCGCGCCAGGCTGCTGATCGTCAACTACCCGAACAACCCAACAGGCGCGCGGGTGGAGCGCGCGTTCTACGACCAGGCCGTGGAGTTCGCCCGTCGCAACGACCTGCTGCTGGTGAGCGACCTCGCGTACAGCGAGCTGACCTTCGGTGGCACCCCGGCGCCGAGCGCGTTGCAGTCGGACGTGCGGCACGAGGTGACGCTCGAGTTCCACTCCTGCTCCAAGACCTTCAGCATGGCCGGCTTCCGCATCGGCTTCGCCGTGGGCAGCCGGCTCGCCATCGAGGCGCTCGCCGCGTATCGCACCAACGTGGGCTACGGCACGCCGACCGCGGTGCAGCATGCGGCGGCCTGGGCGCTGGACCACCGCGAGCAGATCGTGCCCGGCAAGGTCGCCGAGTACCGCCGCCGGCGGGACGCGATGGCCGCCGCCTTCGCCGACGCCGGCTGGACGATCCCCGTGCCGACCGCGTCGATGTACCTCTGGCTCCCGGTGCCCGAGGGCGTGGACGATTGGGAGTGGGTGCGCACGCTGATCGACGAGGACGGTGTCGTGGTCACGCCGGGCGTCGCGTTCGGCGACGGAGGCCGCGGGTGGTTCCGCATCTCGCTCGTGCGCGACGCCGAGACGCTGGCCGCCGCCGCGCGGACCATCGCGGCGCGTCGTGCGGCCGTGGTGCCCGCCGTGCGGTAGCCTCGCGGGCGCCGGGCCGCACGAGGATGGCCCGGAGGATGCGACAGAGGTAGCGGCGCGGTCGCGCACCGGTCCCCACACTTTCCACTTCGAGCCAACGCCATGCTCCTGACTCTCGCCATCATCCTGTTCGTCGTCTGGGCGCTGGGCTTTCTCGCGTTCCACGTGACCGTCGCGCTCATCCACATCCTGATCGTGCTCGCGGTGATCGCCCTGGTCATGCACTTCGTGCGCGGACGCAATCGCGTCGTCTGACGCTCCTGCGGCTGAACGAACGAGGGGCTCGCCTGTTGGCGGGCCCCTCGTCGCATCGTGGCGTCGGCTACGGCGCGGGTGGCGCCGCGGGCACGGCCGGCAGCGAGTCGCTGCGGGTGGCGCCGCCGCGGGTCTTCGGACGGGGCGGCGTGTGCTGCGTGGAGGGAGGCGTCATCGACGCGTACGTCCCGCGCGCCGTCGGCGCCGGCGCGGGAGGCTCGGTCACGTTCGGGGTCGTCAGCCGGGCCGGCGCCGGCGCCTGCGCCGGGGGCGGGATCACGTCGCGCTCCGGCGGGGCGTCCGCGCAGGCGCCCAGGGCGGCCGCGAGCGGGACGATGGCGAAGAGTGATTGGCGGTTCATGCCGTCACGGCTGGCAATAGCTATTCCCATCGCCCGCCCGGATGCAGCAAGGGCGGCCCACCGGGCCGCCCTCGCGTCACGCCTTGATCTCGACCGGTGTCCCGACGGGCACCGCACTCCAGATCTCTTCCATCTCCTCGTCCGTCAGGGCAATGCAGCCGTTCGTCCAGTCCTTGGTCCGGTGGAACTTGCCGACCCGGCGCCGCCCGTTGGGCAGGCCATGGATCATGATGTCGCCGCCCGGCGACACGCCGAGCTGCTGGGCGATGGTCCGGTGCCGCACGTCGGGATACGAGATGCGCAGCGACAGGTGGAACTGGCTGAACGGGTTGCGCGCCTCGATGGAGAAGAGCCCCTCGGGGGTGCGGCGGTCGCCGGCGCTCACCTTGTCCTTGGCCGGATCGGCGCCGAGGGCCACGAGGTAGGTGCGAAGGGGACGGCCCATGTGGAACAGGGTCAGGCGGTGCGCGCGCTTCTCGATCACGACGCTGTCGGCGATGCCGACCGGGCCGGGACCCGCAGACCGGGCGGGCGCGGGGGTGGCATGCAGCGCGATCGACAGCGCGAACGCACTCGAAACCAGGGCGGTGAGCACGATAGGAGGGGCTGAAGGCCGGAGGGAACTGCGTACGCGGCGGAGCCGCGGGGGCCAACGGTGCCAACGGTAGGACGAGCAGTGGAAAGCTCGGGTCACCGGCGAGCTGAACTGGAGCCCGGTGACGGGGTGAACTATGAGACTCTGGCGAGCTCTGCGCAACCGGAAAATACCGCCGGGGTAGGTGCGGAATGCCGCATGCCGTCGCTGCTCACCGCCCGCTTGTATCCTGGGTCACCGGATGGGCGGCCGCGCTCCTCGCTGCCCTCCCGCTACCCGCCCAGCAGGCCTCGGGCGCGAGCGATCCGCCCAGCGATCCGCCCGCCTGTTACGGCTTCGCCTTCGGCGCGTGGAGCCCCGCACTAAACTGGAAGGCGGCCGGCCATGCCGGCACCATCGCCGAGCACGTGGCGCCGCTCGCCCCGCAGAACCGCGAGTGGGCCATGAACGACCGTGGGCGAGACTCCCTCCTGGTGCTCTTTCCGGCGTGGTGGCCCGCGGGGGTCAGCGTGGTGTTCGACCACCCGCCGCGCGTCGCCGGCGACACGGTCGTGGGACGCGCCATCGCCTTCGTGGCCGACGGCCGGCTCCGGGCACCCACCGCCCGGGCCCGGGGCTGGGTGGTGCCGTGCGGCCGATAGTGACGGCGGAGCGTAGTCATGGCGCCACGCTGGCCTGGTGATGGCGTGAGGTTGTCTGGTTGCTTCAGGGGAGCGGGGGTGCGCCGATTCGGGCGTCGTCCGCCGCGAGCGTCACGCGTGCCTGCTGCGTGTTGCGCCCGAACCGTTCGGCCGCCGGCACGGTCAGGACGTGGAGCATGCGGCGCAGGTCCAGGGTGGCGCCGGAGTTCGTGGCCTCACCGATCCAGAGCGGCATCGCGGGCTGGCCCGCGCGAAAGGCGCCGGCGTCCACGGCGGTCATCGTGAGCCACCGGTCCAGGGTGTGGACCGTCTCCGCCTCGGTTCCGAAGGTGTCGCTCGCCGTGGCCGTGCCGATCTGCTTCCCGCTGGAGTCCCGGAGGATGGTCGTGGCGCCCGGTACGTACGTGAGCGAGTGGCGCGTTTCCGCGTGCGACCCGGTGCCATAGTCCACGAAGATCGCGACGCGCGCCTGGTCGATGGGCGCCGACGGATAGCCCGCCGAGGCCAGCAGCGTGCGCAGCTGCGCCAGAACTTCCTGCTCCAGGAGCGGGTTGGTCACGCGAGGGTTGTGGACCACGGTCACCGGCGTGCCCGGCGCGATGGACGAGGCGACGCCGCCCGTGTACCCGGCGGCGAACACGTCGTACCGCGCCGGATGCGTGCAGGCGGCAGCGGCAAGGCAGGCGAGCGTGGCGGCGGCAGGAGCGCGCATGGAGGCCTCGGGGCAGGGGGAATCGCCGCGTCGTCGCGGTCCTGCCCCTCATACGCCGCCCTGGGGACAAAGCGTTGGATACAGTATTGTCGACAGTATGCGACGCCGGCGTCCCGGTTGCGCGCACCGTGGAGCTGCTGAATGGTAGGAGCCCAGCCACGCATGGAGGAACGCATGACTACACCGGAACAGGTGCTCGACCCCGTCTGCGGGATGCTCATCCTGCCGCACGAGGCGGCCGGCACGCGGACGCACCACGGCGCCACCTACCACCTCTGCTCGGCGGGCTGCCTGCTCAAGTTCGACGGCGACGCCGACGCCTACCTCGCGGCCAGCCGCAGCGAGGAGTTCCGGGCCTGGCAGGCGACGGTGCGCACCCCGATGAACTCCGCGCCGCCACCGGCCTGACCGCCGCGGTCGACGCGATCCGCTGAGGACGCCGTGGATTCCCTCTTGCGCGGCGCTGATTTGTTCTACAACGTAGAACCATGTCGACCTCCGCACTCGGCTCTCTCGAGCTCGTGATCCTCCTCGCCGTCGCGCGCCTGGGCGACGAGGCCTACGGCCTCGCGATCCGCGCGGACGTCTCGGCCCGCACCGGCCACGACTACTCGGTCGGCGCCGTGTACACCACGCTCCAGCGGCTCGAGGACAAGGGACTGGTGCGCTCCCGCACCTCCGCGCCGCTGCCGGTGCGGGGCGGGCGGGCGCGGCGCGAGTTCACCGTGTCGGCCGACGGCCGGCGTGCGCTGCGCGAGGCGCAGCGCCTCTCGGCATCGGCCTGGGCCGGCATCGGGTCCACCATTCGCCCGGAGCCCGCATGACCACCCCGCCCCGCGTTCCCGAAGCGCTGCTCGCCTCCCTCGGCGCGCCGGCGGACTTTCGCGATCCCCTGCTCGGAGACCTCGCGGAGGAGTACGCCCTGCGCGCGGACCGGGATGGCGCGCCGTCGGCCACGCAGTGGTACGTGGCCCAGGCCATCCGCTCCGCGCCGCACCTGCTCCGCGCGTGGGCGCGTTCGGCGGGCTGGGAGGAGGTGCGGCGGGTCGGGGGCATCGTGCTGCTCACGTACGTCCTCACCGCGATCGTGGTGCTGCTGCTCGAGCTGATGGCGTGGAGCGCGGCGAACGCCCTCGGCGTCACGCTCCGAACGCCCGTGCAGGGGCAGGTTCACCCGCTGTTCTGGGCGCTCGCGATCGGGGCGGGGGTGGTCTGCACCGTGACGGCCGGCGTGATCGCGGCGTGGCTGGACCGCGAGACCCCCGTGCTGAGCGCGCTGGCGGTCGGCGTCGTCTGGGCCACGCTCGCCTCCACGTCGATGCTGGCGACGGGTGCTCCCGGCATGCCCCTGTGGTACCGGGTCTGTGCGCCCGCGATGGTGCTGGCGGGGACCGTGCTGGGCGGGACGCTGCGTGTGCGGGCGATGGAGCGGGCGAGGGGCTGAAAAGCCAAAACCCCTTGAGCAGCAAGGGGTTAGCCGAGTGCGCAAGAGGTCTGGATATGGTCGGGGCGGCCGGATTTGAACCGGCGACCTCCTGCTCCCGAAGCAGGCGCGCTACCGGGCTACGCTACGCCCCGCCGAACTTCACCCTGGTATCGCCGATGCGCCCGAGAGGACTCGAACCTCTAACCTTCTGATCCGTAGTCAGATGCTCTATCCAATTGAGCTACGGGCGCTTTCGATACGACGACTGCAATCGCCGATGCGGCTGGTCGAAGGCAGACGCGGATAATAGATGCCGCGGGGTCTCGCGTCAACCCGGGCCCTCCACGCAGAACTGCCTGCGCCCCGCCGGCGGGGCAAAGAAAAAGCCCCCGGCACGGGGCCGGGGGCAAACGAACACATGAGCGGTAC
>JAQBPZ010000364.1 GCA_028287225.1 Gemmatimonadota bacterium | reverse complement strand
TGAGCGGTTCGCGGTAGAAGCGTCCCGGGGTCTAACCGCTCACCGCCAACCGCAAACCGCAAACGCCGTTCAGGCAGTTCATCCCGTCGCGATCCGCTTCAAGGCCTCCACGGCCTGCACGGCGCGGGCGCTCGGCAGGGCGCCGGTGGCGATGGCCTGCACCAGCTTGTCGTCGCGGTGGTAGAGGTCGTTGCCGAAGAAGAGCTGGCCATCGCGGACGTAGGCGGTGGCGTAGCTGATGAACACCGGGATCTTCTTCGGGACCTTCACCGGCGAGTTGTCGGGTCCCGCGGCCATCGCCTGCTGCACGCGGTTCGCGTCCCAGCCGAGCACCCACTGCGCCAGCTCGTTCGGCTTCTCCACGCGGATGCAGCCGTGGCTGAACGCGCGCACGTCCTTCTGGAACAGCTCGTGGTTCGGCGTGTCGTGCAGGTAGATGTTGAAGTCGTTCGGGAAGAGGAACTTCACGAAGCCGAGCGAGTTCCTGGGGCCCGGCTTCTGCCGGATGCGGCGCGTGCCGCCGTCCGAGTAGTACTCGAGGTTCTCCGCGGCCATGTAGCCGGGATCGCTCGCGATCTTCGGCTCGATCTCGCTGGCCTGGATGTCGGGGGTGATGTTCCAGTACGGACGGAACACGACCGTCTCCATGGAGTCGGCGAACACGGGGGTCGCCTTGTCCGCGTACTCCTGGCCGACGATGACCTTCATCTCGAGGGTCGGCTTGCCGCGGTCGAATGCGGTGAGCTGGAAGGCGGGGACGTTCACGTGGATGTAGCGGTCCGGCAGTGCGCGCGGCATCCACCGGTGGCGCTCCATGTTCGCGGCGATCTGCCCGAGCCGGTACGCCACCGGCACGTTGAGCGAGGCGACGGTCTCGGCGCCGAGCGAGCTGTCCACCGCGATGCCGTGCCGCCGCTGGAACTCCGCGACGGCACCGGCGAGGCCGGCGTCGTACGCCCTCGCGCCGGCCGCCGCGGCGGGCACCGCAATGCCCTCGGCCGCAAGCCGCGCCCGGAGCGCCGCGAGACGCTGCGGCGCGTCGGACTCGCCCGGCTTCAGGGGCTTCCCGGCGGGCACGCGTGGCCAGTCGCCCTTCGCGACGATGCCGCGGAAGCGCACCAGCTCCTTCGCGAGCGCGGCGTACTCCGCGTCCTGGGGACGCATGGCATTGATCGCCGCGCCCAGGGGCATCTGGCTCAGGGTGCGCACGAGGGCGCTGTCCACGTTCTCGTCCTTGGCGTCGATGTGCCAGGCCTGGCTCACCGTCTTCGGATCCACCTGCCCGCTCAGCAGGTCTTCGCCGAGCGAGGCATAGGTGGCGGTGAGGAGCACGTCGGCGTCGGCGAGCTGCGCCGCGGTGGGAGAGCCGGCGCGGCGCACGGCCGCGATGGCGGTCGCGAGGTCGGCGATGGGGTAGTCGTCGAGCGCGAGGGCGTCGGCGTTCGCGTTGAGCACGGCCTGGGTGAGGTCGCCGGCGCGGTCCGTCGCGAGGCCGTCGGCGTTCAGCCAGAGGGGAGACTGCTGGTACCGGGCATAGAGCCGCTGGGTGTGCCGCCAGGCGTCCTCGCCGATTGCGGCGGGGCGGGTGCCCGAGAGGCGGGCGGCGATGGCGGTGCGGAGGGCGGCGATGGGCACGCCCTTGACCGCGGTCAGGTTCGCTGGCGCCCAGGCCGCCTTGGCGGAGCCGGCGTCGCCACTGCCGCTGCCGGCGGTCCGGCCCGACTCGCCGGTACTGCAGGCGGCGAGGAGCGTGCCCACCAGCACGAGCGACGCCCGGCGAAGGGTGGAGAAAGTGTGCATGGGTCTCGGTGTCAGGGTTATGGTGACACCGGAGGCGAGATGCGGGCCACTCAATGCGGACCGGATCGACGTGGCGCGGTGGTTGCCTAAGCACGAGCCTGCACTCCGCTCGGCAACCGGCCGGGCGCGGATCCCGAACGACTTCAGCGACCGACCATGCGCACCAACCCGACCCCTTCCTCCCCCCGTCAGACCGTCACGCCCACCGCGCCCGCGGAGCGTCGCAACCGGACTCGGCTTCGCGACCTGTGCGACGAGGTGCTGGCGTCGTTCCGTGCGGCGTCGTCCCGCGAGACGATCTCCGAGCAGGACCGTCGCGACAGCATGGATATTCTGGCGGCAATCGCTCCGCTGTCGCGCAGATAGCTTGATGATGTCGTGATCGTGGAGTGGCTTCCCCCTCATTTTCGGCCAGACTCCACGACCTCATCGGCCATCACCAGCGAGGTTCAGGCCGGTCGCGCGAGCGCCAGCGCGCCCTCCGCGCCCTCCGCGCCCTCCGCGTCCTCCGCGGTTCCCGCTGTTGAAGAGCATGAACCGCGGAGGGCGCGGAGGAGGGTGAGCTCACCGCCTCCGGATCAGACCTGTTTCAGGGCCGCGAAGGGCAGACCGGAGTAGAGGACGAAGCCGGTGGGGGCGATGGTCTTGTGGAAGCGTTCGTTCCGCGTGACTGCCCGGTTGCCGCGAGCCTGCTCGAAAGAGAGCCGGTGCAGGTCCCACGCGCTCCTCGCCGTCGAAGTCCGGGAGGATCGGCGCGGCGAGCATGTAGAGCAGCACCGTGTGCACGATCACCGCGAAGAACTGCACGAACGACCACTCCGTGTGCTTCCGGAGCGCGAACATCGCCCCCGGGTCTGCACGCAGATCAGCGTCAGCGTCGCCGACCAGGCGAGGACGGGCCAGCACAGGCGCACGCGGGCGCGGTGGAGCGCGATGCCGCGCAGCCCCTGCAGCAGTTGCGCGAGGGCAAGGCCGATGATGATGGACACGGGGACGGACAGGGAGCCGAAGGCGTCCATGGATCCCTGCGGTGCGTGAACCGAACGGGCGGCAGCGCCACTTTTCCGCGTCGTGGCTGCGACCCGCACCATGCGGCCGTTGTCCCTCCTTCTCCACTCGATAACTTCGCTGGACCCACCCGCCACCCCTGCGTCGCCTGTCTTCCCGCTCCTGGTCGCCGTCCCAGTGGTCCCTCACGCGCAAGCTGCCCCTCCTCACGGCGGGGACGGTGGTGCTCGTGGTGGCCACCTCGCTGACGGCCACGTACCGCGCCCTGGTGCAGGCGCGCGCCGAGGCGCTGCATGACCGGCTGACGCGTGTGGTGAAGCAGCTG
Source organism: Gemmatimonadota bacterium (assembly GCA_028287225.1). Lineage (GTDB taxonomy): Bacteria > Gemmatimonadota > Gemmatimonadetes > Gemmatimonadales > Gemmatimonadaceae > AG11. The sequence goes on along the minus strand of JAQBPZ010000364.1, from coordinate 27,533 downwards.
AGCGCGACGACGGAGCAGGCCAACCGGATCCGGTTTGCCGCGCTGCGCACGATTGCGGCGGACTCGTCGATCGTCGCGCTGGTGCGGGCCGGACAGCTGGTGACCGCGCCGGATACTGCCGCACCGGTGATGCGGGCCCTGGCGCGCGTGCGCGTGCCCACGGACTCGCAGATGCCGGTGGAGCTGTGGACCGCCGACGGCCGGCTGCTCGTCCACATCGGCACGAAGGTGCCCAGCGATCCATTGCGGGACGTCCGCCCGGAGCTGCGGCCGCGCGGGTCGCTGCCGTCGTCGCGCACCGAGACGCCGGGCGCGATCCCGGCGAGCGACTCCATCCAGCTCGGCGCCCTCTACCCCGCGTCGGGGAACGTGCTCTTCTGGACGATCATCCCGGTGCGCGACGCGGGGCGGCGGATCGGCTACATCGCGCAGCAGCGGCGCATCAGCAGCTCGCCGCAGGCGATGGCGACGGTGCGCGAGCTGTTCGGATCGGAGGTGTCCGTATACGTGCGGAATGCCACGGACGACTTCGCGGCGACGCTCACCGGCGAGCCCGCGCCGCCCCTCCTGCGGCGCGACACCGCCGAGGGCGGGTTCATGGCGACACGCTCCACGGGCCGACAGATCGGTGCGGAGGCGCGCGTGCCGACGACGCCGTGGATCATCGCCATGGAGGCGCCGGCGACCACGCTGCTGGCGGAGCCGCGCGCGACCGTGCGGCGCCTCACGGTGGTCAGCCTGCTCATCACGATCGCCGGCGTGCTGGTCTCGTGGATCGTGAGCCGGCGAATCACGCGGCCGCTGGTGGAGCTGTCCGCCGCCGCCGGCGCGCTGGCCGAGGGCGACTACCAGCGGCGCGTGCGCCGCAGCCGCGAGAACGGGGACGAGATCCACCGCCTGGGCGCGAGCTTCAATCGCATGGCCAACGAGGTGGAATCGGCGCAGCGCGCCCTGGCCGCGCAGGTGAAGGAGGCGCAGAGCACGTCGGTGGCGCTGCACCATGCCTCGCTGGAGGCGGAGGAGGCGCGCGATGCGGCGGAGCAGGCCAACAAGGCGAAGAGCGACTTCCTGGCGGTGATGAGCCACGAGCTGCGCACGCCGCTGAACGCGATCGGCGGATATACGGAGATCCTGGAGATGGGGATCTACGGGCCGGTGACGGACGAGCAGCGCGACGCCATCGCGCGCATCGCGCGGAGCCAGCAGACGCTGCTCTCGCTCATCAACGACGTGCTCAACTTCGCGAAGCTCGAGGCGGGCGAGGTACAGTACGCCATGCAGCCGGTGTCGCTGCGCGGGGCCATCGAGGCGCTCGATGCCATGATCGCGCCGCAGATCGCGGCGCGCGCGCTGCGGTATTCGGTGGTGGGCTGCGAGGGCGACGAGCGGGTGCAGGCGGACCCCGAGAAGCTGCAGCAGGTGCTGCTGAACCTGCTCTCGAACGCGATCAAGTTCACCCCGGACGGGGGCGAGATCACGGTGCACTGCTCCACGCATGACGACCGCGTGGTGATCGAGGTGCGCGACAGCGGCATCGGCATCCCGGCGGAGCGGCTGCAGGCGATCTTCGACCCGTTCATCCAGGTGGGACGCGCCCTCAACCGCCCGCACGAGGGGGTGGGCCTTGGCCTCTCGATCAGCCGCGACCTGGCACAGGGCATGGGCGGCTCGCTCACGGCCGAGAGCGCGGTCGACGTGGGCAGCACCTTCCGGCTGGAGCTGGCTGCTTCGTAGGACGATCCGCTGGCCTCTCGGTCGGGACGATCCTTGTGTGGCGTGAATGGCCACTCAGTCGAAGGGTGGGCGGATCGCGCGGATTGAAACGGATTACTTCGGATCTGTTCCGTCCCGAGGGACAGGGCAACGCACTGCGGCCGGGATGTTTGGAGGGTGCGGGGCTGCCCGGGTACCACCGCGATGGAGCATCAGTGCGGGGCAGGCATCGGCGCTGGCTCCGCGAGGCGGCGCGAGCGAGTGCGACTCACCGGCTCCGCACCCTCAAAACATCCCGGGTCCGCCGAGCGGATCCTGGCATGCGAACGGATCTCATCCGTGGCGATCCATCTCAATCCGTCACGATCCGCCCCAACTTCGACTGAGGGGCCGGCACTGCCCGCCGAAGGATCCTCCCGATGGAGGGACCAGACCCCGGGGACGAACGGGCTTGTCAGCCGCATTCGAGTCAAATATTGTATACAAATGACGATGCCAGCGAGCGCCACACCGTATTACCTGCCGACCGGCGACGAGGTCGAGACCTTCCGGGCCTGCCACGCGCGGCGGTTGCCGGTGATGCTCAAGGGGCCCACCGGCTGCGGGAAGACGCGGTTCGTCGAGCACATGGCGCACCTCCTCGGCCGGCCCCTGATCACCGTCGCGTGCCATGACGACCTGTCCGCGAGCGACCTGACGGGCCGCTATCTGATCCGCGGCAGCGAGACGGTGTGGATGGACGGGCCGCTCACCACCGCCGCGCGCACCGGCGCGATCTGCTACCTCGACGAAGTGGTGGAGGCGCGGCAGGACACGCTCGTCGTCATCCATCCGCTCACCGACGACCGCCGCGTGCTGCCGATCGAGAAGACAGGCGAGCTGCTCGAGGCGGCGCCCGGGTTCCAGCTGGTTGTGTCGTACAACCCCGGCTACCAGCACGCGCTCAAGGACCTGAAGCCGAGCACCCGCCAGCGCTTCGTCGCGCTCGAGTTCGAGGTGCCCCCGCCCGCGCGCGAGGCGGAGATCGTCGCGCACGAGAGCGGCGTGCCGGCGCGGACCGCCCGCGCGCTCGTGGACATCGCGACGCAGGTGCGACGGCTCCGCGACCAGGGGCTCGCCGAGGGACCCGGCACGCGGCTGCTCGTGGCGACGGGCCGGCTCGTGGCCGCCGGCGTGTCGCCGCTCACCGCCTGCCGCACCGCGCTCGCCGCGCCGCTCACCGACGACGCCGACCTGCTGGCGACGATCGACGACCTGATTACGCAGACACTGTAGCGCACGCCCGATGCGCACCACGCGGCTGCTCCGGAACCGACTGCTTGGCGCGATGCGGCGTCTCGCCGGGCCCGCGGCGCGCTGGCAGGCCGAACGCCGGCCGCCGGTCGTGCAGCTCGCGAGCGTGCAGCGGCGGCTCGAGCTCCTCCTCGGCGCGATGTACGGACAGCCGATGCGCATCGTGTCCCGCGCACCGGGCGTCACGCCGGCGGCGACCGACGTGGTGCTCCCGGCGTCGCTGCCCGGGCGGGACGAGGCGCTCGCGCGCTACCGGCTGCTGGCCATCGAGCAGGGCGCGCGCATCGCGCGCGGCACCCGCGCCGCGGCGCCGGCCGATGCCCTCGAGGCGGACTTCTTCATGGTGCTGGAGGGCGCCGCGGTGGATGCCGAGATCGCGGCGCGCGCGCCGGGACTGCGTGGGGCCATGCGGGCACTGCGGGATGAGGAGCTGCGGAAGCGTCCCGGCATGCACCGCCTGGTGCCGCAGCAGCGCGAGGTGGAACGCGCGCTGCGCGCGCTGCTGGAGAGTGAGCCGGGTGTCGCGATCGCCTCGCTTGCGCGCACCGCGACCGCGAAGGAGTCGGCGGAGGTGGCGCGCGCACTCGTCGCCCGGATGCGGAACGAGACGAGCACGCGCATCCGGTACCGGCCGATCGCGTCGGTGGACCTGTGGGACGACTCGCTGGCGATGGGCCGGCGCAGCCGCGTGGAGCTGATGACGCTCACGGACTTCCAGATCGCGAAGCTCGGCGTCGCCGAGTCGGACGACGGCAGCGATGGCGAGACGCCCACGCCGGAGGGCTCGGCGGAGATGGAAGGCGAGGGTGCGGACGACGACACCGGCGAGGCCACACCGGCGGGCGAGCAGTCGGGCTCCGCGGGAAGCGCGGGCGAGCACGACGACCCCGAGGGTGCCGACACCACGGACCCGCGCGACGGGCCCGACGTGTGGAGCGAAGCGAGCACGCGCGCGGGGGTCCCGTATCCCGAATGGATCGCGCGGCACGGGCGGCTGGAGCCGCGCCACGCCACCGTGCATGCGGCGGAGGCCGCCGAGCGCGGCGGCGAGTGGGCGCGCTGGGCGCTGCACGAGCATGGGCCGCTGCTGCGCCAGGTGCGCGACCGCTTCTCGCTGCTGCGGGCGCAGCGTCTCCGTCTTCGCGCGCAGCGCGCCGGCGACGAGCTGGACCTGGATGCATGCGTGGCGGCGCTCGTGGACATGCAGCTTGGCCGCGTGCCGACGGACCGCGTGTACCAGACGACGCGCGCGACGCGCGACTCGCTCGCCATCGCGATCCTGGTTGACGTGAGTGGATCCACGAAGACGCTGCTGCCGGACGGGCGCTCCGTGCTGGACGTCGAGCGACTGAGCCTGCTCCTGGCGAGCGAGGCGCTGGATGCTCTGGGCGATCCGTACGCGATCCTCGCCTTTTCGGGGCTGGGGCGGCACGACGTCCGCGTGGCCACGGTGAAGGGGTTCGCCGAGCATGACCGTGGGGCCGTCCACCGGCGCATCTCATCGCTGGAGCCGCAGGACAACACGCGGCTCGGCGCCGCGGTGCGGCATGCGACCGCGCTGCTCGGTGCGCAGCCCGCCGGGCGGAAGGTGCTGCTCCTGCTCTCGGATGGCCGCCCGAACGACGTGGACCGGTACCAGGGCGTGGATGCGATCGAGGACTCGCGCCAGGCGGTCCTGGCGGCGCGTGCGCAGGGGGTGACGAGCTTCTGCCTGACGGTGGACACGGAGGAGGCCGACTACCTGCCGCACCTGTTCGGCGCGGGGGGATACCAGGTGATCTCCAGGCCGGCGCATCTTCCCACGGCACTGATCCGGCTGGTGGACCGCCTGCTGCGGGGCTGACGCGCGCCGATTCTGTGTGTCCACGCGAATCCTTGCGAATGGGCGGCGAATTCCCGCGATGGCTGGGGCGTGACATTGCTGACGTCGCTTTGCCGGTCGATTCTCCCGCATCGCCCTGTCAGGCATTCGCGGCGTTCGTGTGAGCGACCGGGCAAGGGAATTTCCGAACCAATTCCTCCGCGCGCGAGTTATGCTCAGGCTGTACACGAATTTCGCAGATTTCCATCGCACCGGGAACCATGATCAACACGCTCGCCTACGCCGCCACCAGCCCCACCGCCGCCTTCACCCCCTTCAGCTTCGTGCGTCGCGACCCGACGCCGAGCGACGTGCAGATCGAGATCCTGTTCTGCGGCGTATGCCATTCCGACCTGCACACCGCGCGCGGGGAGTGGGGGGGCACGGTGTTCCCGGTGGTGCCCGGCCACGAGATCGTGGGGCGCGTGTCGGCGGTGGGGGCGAGAGCGGGCAAGTTCAAGGTGGGCGACCTGGTGGGCGTGGGCTGCATGGTGGACTCCTGCCAGCACTGCGCGAGCTGCGCCGAGGGGCTGGAGCAGTACTGCGAGGAAGGGATGGTGGGCACGTACAACTCGCCGGACCGGCACACCGGCGGCGTGACGTACGGCGGATACTCGAACATCATCGTGGTGGACGAGAAGTTCGTGCTGCGGGTGTCCGAGAAGCTCGATCCCGCGGCGGCGGCGCCGCTGCTGTGCGCCGGCATCACCACGTGGTCGCCGCTGCGGCACTGGCGCGTGGGCCCGGGACACCGGGTCGGCGTCGTGGGCCTGGGAGGGCTCGGCCACATGGCGATCAAGCTGGCGCACGCGCTGGGCGCCCACGTGGTGCTGTTCACGACGTCGCCCGACAAGCGCGACGACGCGCTGAAGCTCGGCGCGGACGAGGTGGTGATCTCGAAGGATGCGGAGGCGATGCGCGCCCGGACGAACAGCCTGGACTTCATCCTCAACACCGTGGCCGCGCCGCACAACCTGGATGCGTTCCTGTCGCTGCTCAAGCGCGACGGCGTGATGACGCTCGTCGGCGCGCCGGCGACGCCGCATCCGTCGCCCGCCGTCTTCAACCTGATCATGAAGCGCCGCAGCCTGGCCGGCTCGCTCATCGGCGGGATCGCCGAGACGCAGGAGATGCTGGACTTCTGCGCGGAACACGGCATCGTATCGGAGATCGAGATGATCCCGATCCAGAAGATCGACGAGGCCTACGAGCGGATGCTGAAGAGCGACGTGAAGTACCGCTTCGTGATCGACATGCAGAGCCTCCATGCCTGAGTCGCACGACCTCATGCCTCCGCTCCAGCTGCAGGACATCCAGCCCGGCCTGATCGTCCGCGTGGACACGGAGGTGCTCCGCCTGCGCGGCGACAGCCGCACGAATGCCCAGGCCACCGCGACGGAGGATCGCGCGGTGACCGGCGTGCACGACTTCCTCGTGCTGCTCGTGGATGCGGCGACGCGCGAGGTGCTCGCCCTCCCGCTGTTCCCGCGCTCCGCCCCGGGCAGCGCGCCGCTCGACGACACGCTGCGGACGGGGCCGGCCCAGTGGCTCGCGGCGCCGGTCTACTATTCCCGCTGGCAGCACTGGCAGGTGCCGCTCGACGCGCTCGTTGCGGCGTCCACTCCCGACGAGGGCGCGCGTCGCGCGTACGCGACGGGCAACGCGGACGTGCTGCGGGACCTCGCGAACTGGGCGAGCCGCAACCGATGCGCCTTCCGCGCCGCATGAGCGCTCCCTGCCCGCGGCTCGGCTTCCTCGTGCGCGTCGTGCTGCATCCGGACGCAGGGCTGATGGACGTGATCGGGCTTCGCGCCTCGTTCGCGGAGTGGGCCGCATCGCGCGGGCTGGCCTTCCAGGTGCATGGCACGATCCGTCACTGGTCGCACCCGGTGTGGCGCGAGGGCAGCCAGGCGGATCACACGGACCGCGAGTCGGTGCTCGCGTGGGGCGCCGCGCAGCCGAGGGTGCTCAGCGTGGAGCCGGGGCCGGTCGGGGACCTCGACGAGGAAGCCTGACGTCGTCGCGGTCACTGGGGCTTCAGAAGGGATCCAACGCGGAGGGCGCAGCGAAGGCCGACAGATTCAACGCAGAGGGCGCAGAAGAGAGCGGCGAGGACGCGGAGGAGAGCAACTTCCTTGAGTCGGTCCTCCGTGTCCTCTGCGCCCTCTGTGGTAAAACGCCTTTGCGAGAGCGTAGTACCACAGAGGACACGGAGGACACAGAGGGGAACGACTGAGCGGCAGTCCTCTGCGCCCTCGCCGTTCCTCTGCGCCCTCTGCGTTGAATCTGTCGACCTTCGCTACGACAGTTTGCCAGCCGGTGTGACGGCGGCTTCGTCGCGCTCGCCCGTGCGGATGCGGTACACGTGCTCCACCGGCATCACGAAGATCTTGCCGTCGCCCACCTCGCCCGTCGATGCACTTTCCAGGATGGCCCGCACGGTGACGTCGACGAACGGCTCCGACACGCCGATCTCCAGGCGCACCTTTTCCTGAAGCTCCATCTTCACGGTGAGCCCCCGATAGGTGGCCACCTGGTCGACCTCACCGCCGTGCCCCATCACGCGCGACACGGTGAGGCCGCGGACCTCGGCGCGGTAGAGTCGCTCCAGCACCTCGCTGAGGCGGTCAGGGCGGATGATGGCGACGATGAGCTTCATGCGCGCTCCCGCGTGGAGTCGGTGGTGGTGGTGGCGAACGCGGAGCGCCGCGCCGGGTCGGTACGGCGGTCGAGCAGCAGCAGCGCGCCCTCGCCATTGGTGTAGGCCTCCTCGCCGTGCTCCGTGATGTCCAGCCCCACGCCCTGCCCGCGATCGGCCACGCGCAACGGGATGAACAGCCCGACGAGCCGCAGCAGCACGAGGCTCATCACGCCGCTGTACGCGATGGCGACGAGCACGCCGATCGCCTGGAGGCCGAGCTGCACGGGGCGGCCGTGGAGCAGTCCGTTCACGCCGCCCCACCGGGCGTCGGCGAAGACGCCGGTGAGCAGGGCACCCGTGATGCCGCCGATGCCGTGGCCCGCGAGCACGTCCAGCGAGTCGTCGAGCCGGGTGCGGGCGCGCAGCACGATGGCGCAGTAGCTCGGGATGGCGCCGAGCGCGCCGAGCGCGAGGGCCCCCATGGGTGAGACGTATCCCGCGGCGGGGGTGATGACGACCAGCCCGACGACGATGGCCGTCGCCGCGCCGACGGCCGTCGCGCGGCGCGTGCGCATGGCGTCGAGCGCCATCCAGACGAGCAGGGTGGCCATGGGGGCCAGCAGGGTGGTGACGAACGCCTGCACCGCGGACCCGTTCGCGGCGAGCGCGCTGCCGCCGTTGAAGCCGAACCAGCCGAAGTAGAGCAGGCCGGCGCCGAGCATCACGAAGGGGACGTTGTGCGGCAGCACGGCCTGGCGTCCGTAGTCCTTGCGGCGGCCCACGACGAGCGCCGCCACCGCGGCGGCGACGCCCGCGTTCACGTGCACCACGGTGCCGCCGGCGAAGTCGAGGACGCCGAGCGTGGCGAGCCAGCCTCCGCCCCAGACCCAGTGCGCCAGGGGGGCGTAGACGACGAGGCTCCAGAGGCTGATGAACACCAGGTATGCGCCGTAGCGCATCCGCTCCACCACGGCGCCCGCGATGAGGACGGCGGTGACGACGGCGAAGGTGCACTGGTACGCCATGAACAGGAGGTGCGGAATGCTGCCGCGCGCCTCCAGCCCCACCCCGTGCAGGAAGAGGAAGCCGGTGTCGCCAAGGAAGCGGCCCGACCCGCTGAAGGCGACGCTGTATCCGGCGACCGCCCACGTCACCCCGACCGCGCCGAACGCGCCCAGGCACATCATCATTGTGTTGAGGGCGTTCTTTGCCCGAACGAGCCCGCCGTAGAAGAAGGCGGCGGCTGGCGTCATCAGCAGCACCAGCGCGGTGGACACGAGTATCCACACCGTGTCGGCGGGCACGATGGCGGGGGGTCCGGCGGCGGCCTGGATCACGGGGCGCTCTCCTGGAAGTTGTCCCAGGATCGCAGCTCGCCAATTCGTTCGAAAGGGGCACGGCCCGGTTTCGACACGGCGAACAACAGCTTCAAGCTTCAACGCAGAGGGCGCCAAGGGGCACAGCGAGGACGCAGAGGACTGCCTCAGGCGTTTCCCTCCGTGACCTCTGTGTCCTCTGTGGTTAAATGCTCTTCAACAGCGTTTTATCACAGAGGGCACAGAGGGCACAGAGGAGCGTTGGCAGGGCTCCCCTCCTCTGCGCCCTCGCCGTTCCCCTCAGCGACCTTCTGCGTTGAAGCTGTTGAATCGAAGAAGCCGCCTCTGCCGTGGCGAGTCGCGGGACGGTGCACTGGAGCCCGGCGAACAACCATTGCGGCATTCGATCGTCTCTGGGGTAGACCAGACAAGCGGGTTCGGCACGAGACGTGAATAGCAGCGTCCGCCAAACCTCCTCTCCCTCGGATCCAGCCCCTGATGCCTCTCATGCCCTTCGCCCCCCGTCCCCCCGGTTCCGCTCGTCCCCGCCTGCGCGCCGTCTCCGTGCTGCTGCTCGGCATTCTGGCGGTGGGCACGCTGGATGGCTGCAGCAAGCTGAAGAAGGTGGGGTCCAAGGTGGCCCATCTCGGGCGGCACAAGGTGAAGTACACGCCGGGCACGGCGGAGAAGGTCCTCAACGTCCCGATGTCGCAGCTGATGCCGGCGATCGCCGCCCGCATCGGGAGCGCGGATCGTCCGGCGTGGGTGACGCCCGCGCGGTGGACGGAGGTGAAGGCGCTGTACACGCGCTTCGGCAACGCGCCGCTGTGGCTCGAGGAAGGCGGCATGAAGGACCGCGCGAAGGCGCTGCTCACCGCGCTGCACGAGGCGCCGGAGCATGCGCTGGACACGACCGCCTACCCCATCAGCGAGATCGAGCGCGTCGCGAGCGAGAAGCGCATCACGGACAGCTCGTCGGTGAACAGCATCGCCGACGCGGACGTGCTGCTCACGGCGGCGTACGTCGCGTACGCCGCGGACATGCTCGCGGGCCAGGTGGATCCGAAGTCGATCTCGCAGGCGTGGCACATCGGGACCAACAAGACGGAGCTGGACAGCGCCCTGGTGCGCTCGCTGGAAGACTCGGACATGACGGCGTCGCTGCGGGAGATGGCGCCGCAGGACCAGGACTACGCGGCGCTCAAGGTGGCGTACGCGCGCTACCGCGACATCGCCGCCAAGGGCGGCTGGCCGGAAGTGCCGGCGGCGAAGGGTCCGGCGCGCGACGCCGCCCTGCACGCGCGGCTCGACGCCGAGCTGGCGGCCGACTCCATCGGCTTCGTTGCGGCGGCTGGTGATTCCAGCGCACCCTCGCAGGTGCCGGTGCCCTCGGGCGACAGCGCCCCCGCGCCGGTCCCGAGCGCGCGGAGCGCGCCGCACGGCACCTCTGCGGCCCTCGTCGCCGAGCTGAAGAACTTCCAGGAGCGGCATGGCCTCGAGCGCACGGGCGTGCTGGACAAGCGCACGGTCGCGGCGATCAACACGCCGGCCGACGCGCGGGCGCGCCAGATCGCCGCGAACCTGGAGCGCCACCGCTGGCTGCCCCGCACGCTGGGCTCGCGCTACGTGTACGTGAACGTGCCCGCCTTCCGGCTCGACGCCTACGACGGCGGACAGAAGACGCTCACGATGCGCGTGGTGGTGGGCGCCGAGTACGAGGGCCGGACGACCCCGGTGTTCAGTGACTCCATGGAGTCGGTGGTGTTCCGCCCCTACTGGAACATCACACCCGACATCCAGCGCCTGGAGATCGCCCCCAAGGGCGAGGCGTACATGGCGGCGAACAACATGGAGTACTACAAGGACGGCGGCGAGACGCGCATCCGCCAGCGTCCGGGCGGCAAGAACTCGCTCGGCCTGGTGAAGTTCCTGTTCCCCAACAGCTTCAACATCTACCTGCACGACACGCCGGCGAAGTCGCTCTTCCAGCAGACGGACCGCGCGGCGAGCCACGGCTGCATCCGCCTGGAGAAGCCGGCCGAGCTGGCGCAGTGGGCGCTGGGCTGGGACGGGGCGCGCGTGCAGAACGCGATGGAGAACGGGTCGGACAACAACGCGGTGCGCGTGTCGCCCAAGATCCCGGTGTACATCGTGTACTTCACCAGCTATGTGCGCGACGGCCGCATCTACTTCGGCGACGACGTGTACGGCCGCGACGACGCGTTGCTGCAGAAGGTCGCGCGGCTCGGCGTGCACCAGCCGGCGGTGATGCAGGCGGGCGCGCCCGAGCGCTAGGTCATCCCTGCAACAGCTGCAACAGCTGCAACAGCTGCAACAGCTGCAACGCAGAGGGCGCTGAGGGAACAGCGAGGGCACAGAGGAAGGCCGTCAGACATTCCCCTCTGTGCCCTCTGTGCCCACTGTGGCAAAACGCTGTTGAAGAGCATTTAACCACAGAGGACACAGAGGGCGCAGAGGGAGATGCTCGAGCGGCAGTCCTCTGCGCCCTCGCCGTTCCCGTCGGCGCCCTCTGCGTTGAAGCTGTTGCAGCTGTTGACGATGCCGGCTCTCCGGTCGCGCGGGGCGGGCGCCTAGCGGCCCGAGGTGAACCACCGCAGCGCCGCGATCATCACGGGCGCGAGCAGGGCGGTCAACACGCCGACCGCACCCATCGCCATCCCCGCCGTCGCGCCCTGCGTCGGCCCCTCGTCGGCGGCGCGCGCGGTGCCCAGGCCGTGCGCCGCGCCGCCGAGCGCCAGGCCAACCGCCAGCGGCGAGCGGACGCCGAGGGCATGCAGCAGCCCCACGCCGATGAAGCCGCCGAGCGCGCCGCTCACGATCGACACCACCGCCGAGAGCGCCGGGATGCCGCCGAGCCGTGCGGCAACCACCATCGCGATGGGGGTCGTCGCGGAGCGCGGTGCGAGCGAGAGCACCACCGGGGGCGCGGCGCCCAGCAGCCACGCGACGCTCACCGCCACGACGATGCCCGTGAGGCTTCCCACCGCGAGAGCCACGCCGATGGCGAGCGCGTTGCGGCGGATCGTCGCGAGCTGGAGCGCGAGCGGGAGCCCCAGCGCCACGACCGCGGGGCCCAGCCACACGGAAAGCAGGCGGCCGCCCGTCATGTAGCGCTCGTACGGCGTGCGCGTGGCGACGACGAGCGCGATCATCACCGCGATGGAGACGAGGGCGGGGTTGAGCAGGGCGAGCCGAGTGCGCGCGTATGCCGCCCGCGCGAGCAGGTACACGAGCACGGTGACCACGAGCCAGAGCGCCGACGTCATTCGTCTCGCCCCAGCCGCTGGACGATCAGGCCGACCACCGCGAGCACGGTGACGAGGCTCGCGAGCGCGGCCACCGTGATCGGCACCAGGTCATGGCGCACCACGGCGACGTATGCCACGAGCGCGACGCCGGCGGGCACGTAGAGCAGCGCGAGGTGGCGCACGAGCAGCTCGGCGGGACGACGCACCACATGGACCGGCAGGACCCCCGCCTCGAGCAGCACGGTGAGCGTGATCATGCCGACGATGCTTCCGGGCAGGGGCACGCGCGTGACGCGCACCACCCACTCGCCGGCGAGGTTCAGCCCCACGAGGAGGGCGAGGCCGGCGGCGAAGCGGGCGACGTCCGCCACCGAGGGACGGTCAGGCGAGGGCAGCGAGCCCCACCGCGGCGATCTCCTCGTCCTCGTGCGACTGCACACCGGACACGCCGACGCCGCCGACGCATTCCCCCTCGTGCATGATCGGCAGCCCGCCCTGGATCGGCAGCCGGTCGGGGAAGCGGAGCATCCCGTTGCGCTCCTTCGCGATCTCCTCGAGGCGCTTCGTCGGCAGCTTTGACAGCGCCGCGGTGCGCGCCTTCATCGTCGCGACCTCGGGGGACTGGAGGCCCGCGCCGTCGAGCCGTTCCAGGTGAAGGAGGTAGCCGCCCTCATCGACGACGGCGATGGAGACCTTCCATCCCCGTCGCTCGGCCTCCGCCCTGGCGGCGGACATGATTCGCGTGGCGTCGGCGGCGGTCAGTGATGGTCTGGTGCGCATTGCGTGGCGGGGAGAGATGGATTCGATACTTCACGACTTCAACACTGTAACAGCTTCAACGCAGACGCTGCTTCAACAGCTTCAACACAGAGGGCGCTGAGGGGAATGGCGAGGACGCAGAGGAAGGCCGCTCGGGCATCCCCCTCTGTGCCCTCTGTGTCCTCTGTGGTTAAATGCTCTTCAACAGCGTTTTACCACAGAGGACACAGAGGACACAGAGGACACAGAGGACACAGAGGACCATGGGGGAGGGGTTGGAGGTGCGCCGGAGCAGCTCTCCTTCGCGTCCTCGCCGTTCCCCTCCGCGTCCTCTGCGTTGAAGCAGTTGCCCTGCTCTGCATTGAAGCAATTGCCCTGCGCTGCGTTGAAGCAATTGACCTGCCCTACCGCCGAGGCACGATCGCCATGGTGCATCGCGAGACGCACACCAGGCGGCCTTCCTCGTCGGCGATCTCGATGGACCACACCTGGCTCGTGCGGCCCACGTGCACCGGCACCGCGGTGGCCGTGACGACGCCGTCCGTCTTGCCGCGCAGGTGGTTGCCGTTGATCTCCTGGCCCACCGCCACGAACCGCTCGCGGTCGATGCGCATCACCGCCCCGAACGACGCGACGGTCTCGGCGAGCGCGATCGAGGCGCCGCCGTGCAGGATCCCGAACGGCTGGCGCGTGCGGTCGTCCACGGGCATCGTCGCGACGACCCGCTGCTCGGTGAGCTCCACCAGCTGGATGCCGAGCGCGCCGGCGAGTCCCTTGCCGAGGAGCGGCGCGTACCAGCTGGGCAGGGCGGAATCGGTCATGACATCAGTGTGAGAAGAGCCAGTCCCAGGTGCTCGCCATCCGGTCGCGCGCCACGGCGCGATCGTCGGGAAGCAGGAAGCGCTGCGCGGCGAGCGTGGCCGATGCCCGATCCACCGCCTGCAGGAACGCGTCCCGCGACGGGTAGAGCTCCTCGACGCTCGGCCGCGAGTCGCCGCGACGCTGCCGCTCCGCGGCGGTCTTCGGCAGCGGCACGAAGGTGCCCGCGAAGCTCACGAGGCGGTCGGTGGGCGCCACGGCGCGCAGCTGCCACGGAAAGTAGCTGGCGAGCGGCACGCGAAGCTCCACGCTCCGGATGCCGCCGACCTCGTTGCCCATGGAATCGGCGCGGGGCACCAGCACCGTGTACGGCGCGCCCACGACGGGAGGCTCGTTCCGGATCAGCCCCCGCGGCCAGTCCGGGCCGAGGTCGAGTCGGGCGGGCGTGTAGGGCCGCGCCGCCATCGTGACGCCGGGAATGCGCGGGTTGGTGCGCGTGTCGGCCCGCACGAGCGTGCCGGCGCGGAGCGTGGGGTACGCCGACGGTGGCGGCGTGGTGCCGCTCGTGACCCACTCCGTGAGCGCCACGAGCAGTGCACGCAGCGCGAGCCGCTGGTCCATGGGATCGCCGCGATACGCGGGGCCCTCCTCGATGCGGGCGGCAGGCGGCAGTGGCCAGCCCGCCGGCGACGAGTGCTGCGCCGACGACATCACGTACCGCCGCTCGCTCGGCAGGAAGCCGACGTCGGCCGAGCCGTCCACGGTGGTGTGCGTGAGCGAGGCCGCGCGTCCCCAGTACTCGTATCCGCCGTCGACGTAGAAGACCTTGGGCGGATGCGCGCCCGGTGGGACGGCGGTGCGGAGCCCGCCGCGCGCGCCGGTCACCGGATCGCGCTCGGTCAGGGAGGTGAACGGGAAGAGGTCGGTGGGATAGAAGAAGGTGGAGTACGGCTGCGCGTCACGCGACGGCTGGGCGAAGCGGTGGTTGAAGCTGCCGCGGCCCGCGCCCGCGGTGTGCGCGAAGATCCCGTCGAACGCGGGGCGGCCGCGCTCGTCGGTGTTGAATCCCTGGTACAGGAAGTGGCGGAGGAACCGGCCCGTCTGCGACACGCCGTACGCGATGCCGTAGCGTGTGGGCGCGACGCTGCCGCGGTCGTATTTGAGGTACGAGATCACGTCGCGCACGGCCGCGAGGCCGGTGCCCACCACGACCGGATCCTGCGCCCGGTAGACGACCTCGTAGATGCGCCCCGGCTGGAAGCCCTCCGCCATGTAGACGTTCGTGGGATCGGCGACGACGCGCCCATCCGCCTCCTCGCGCGCGAAGCGCCACGCGCCCCGCGGGATCACCGTGCGCGGGCCGGCGGGATCATCGCGGACGGTGAGCGTGTTCGCCGCGTCGAGGGTGTCGGACACCGCGTAGCCGAGCGCCTGCGACGTGGATACGCGGTGGCCGAGCGGAATGGTGCGGGTCGCGGCGTCGATGGTGATGTCGCTCCGCACGAGTCCCGTGATGGGACCATCGGTGCCGCGCGCCACGGGCGGCCCGAAGTGCAGTCCGGCGCTGCCGGGGAGAATGTCCCACTGCCAGCCGAGCATCAGGACGGTATAGCCGCGCCGCAGCAGGAAGGCGTCGCCGTACGCCCCCGCGCTGTCGGGCGAGGCGCCGCGCTGCGCGCCGAGCTGGAAGACGCCGACCGTCATGCCGCCGCGATTGACGACGTCCACGAGGGTCACGCCATTGCGCCGGGCGGGATCGCGCGGGAGCAGCAGCACGAACTCACTCCATGCCTCCACCTCGCCCGCGGCGTTGCGCGGAGCGCGGTCCAGGTCGACGATCTGCCGGTCGTGCGGGTTGCGCGGGTCGAAGGCGAAGTACATCCGCCCGGTGAGCCGGTCGTATGCGCCCCCCGCCCCGAAGGCGGCGCCGCCGGCAATGGTGGTGCGCGTCTGCACGTCGACGCGAACGACGCGCGCTTCGGCTGGCGTCGAGATGAGCACGCTGGCGGCAGTGATGCCGAGAAGGGCACGAACGATCGATCGAGTCATGAGGGCGCTGTCAGGGGACTGGTCTTGGCAGGATGAAGCAACCACACGAATGCCTCACCCCGATCGTCTCGAATTCCTGCATGTGCGAAGCATTACACCGGAGCAAGTCGCGTCGATTGCCGTGACGCATTCGCCGACATTGCTCCACCTTCGCGGAGCAGCAGCGTCACGGCACCAGCCGCCTCGGACGCGTGCGCATGAGGGCCTCGATCTCGGCGATCTCGCGCGGCGCGTGGCTGATGCGCTCCAGGCCGTTGGCGGTGATGATGTAGTCGTCCTCGATGCGCACGCCGCTGTTCTGGTAGCGCTGGACGATGGGGCGGACCCGGGCGATGAAGGCGCGGTTGCGCGGGGTGCCGGGCAGCGCCGCGAGCATGTCGGTGCTCACGTACAGGCCGGGCTCGATGGTGAACGCATCGCCCTCTCTGAAGGTGCGGCTGCCGGTGTAGAACTGCGCCGGGTCGTGCACCGCGAGACCCAGGCCGTGGCTGATGCCATGGATCATCCAGAACATCGCCTGCCGGCACGAGCGCGGCGCCCTGGTGCAGTCCGTCTTCCAGGGCAGGTCCAGGTCGGCGCCGACGCTGTCGATGAGGCCGAGGGCGGCGAGGCCGCGCTCCCGGACGTCGAAGGCGGAGTCGGAGGCCGCCGCGGCGGACATGCCGGGCTTCGAGTTGCGTTCGGCCGCGGCCTGCGCATCGCGCACGAGCTGGTAGAGCGCTCGCTGCGGCGCGGTGAAGGTGCCGCTCACCGGCAGGGTGCGGGTGATGTCCGCCGCGTAGCCTTCGTACTCCGTCGCGGCATCCATCACCACGAGGTCGCCGGGCCGCACGTCCCCCCGGTCGCGCATGTAGTGGAGCTGCGTCCCGTGCGCGCCGCCACCCACGATGGAGCCGTACGACGGCCGCGCCCCGCCGAGCCGCAGGAACGCGTACTCGAGGGCGGCCTGGATCTCGTACTCCTTCGTGGGCTGCGCCATGGTCATCGCCGCACGGTGGCCGGCGTCGCTGATCTCGGCGGCGCGGCGCAGGAGCGCGAGCTCGGCGGGGCTCTTCCGGGCGCGGAGCGCATCCACCAACGGATGCGCGTCGCGCACGACCAATGCAGGATGACGTGCCGCAAGAGCGCGCATGAAGGCGCGTCCCCGGGTGAGGGAGTCCTCGGCGGCGAAGTCGGCGTCCACGAAGTCGGCGAGCTGGTAGAACGGCAGACCCGTGGTCGCCAGGTCGTTGACGCTGCTGTCGAGCGCCGCGAACGACCGGGCACCCATGCCGAGGGTGCGGACCACCGTGAGCGAGTCGGGGCGACGGCCGTAGTAGAAGGCCTTCCGGGGGTCGACCGGGGTGAGGAAGAGCGTGGAGGAGGGGCGGCCGTTGCGGACGACCATCACCAGCGCGGCGTCGGGCTCGTCGAAGCCGGTGAGGTAATGGAAGGCGGGAATCTGATAGAAGGGGCCGAAGTCGCTGACCGGGGTGCGTCCGCCAAAGGCGACGAGGACCCCGTCGCCCATGCGCCGGGCGAGAGAGTCCCGGCGCGCGCTGACCTCGGCCACGGTGATCTGGGCGCCCGCGGAGGTCGCGATGCCGAGGACGACGAGGAGGGCGGCGGTGAGGACGCGGAGCGGCGGAGCGCGCATTGTGGGCAGGGCGAAGGGCGGCGGACGCTGTGATGAGGGCAAGGCTAGGGGGCGCGGCGGGAGGGGGCAAGCGAGGGCCGGGGCCGCCGGCCGGGCCGGCCAGGCGGCGCCAACGATCGGGGCTGGCGCGGCGTAAAAATGATGTACAATCTTGTATACAAGTCCGGCGCGGCGCGGTGCCGGAACCGGGACCCCGAATCGTGGGTAGATCAATGACACCCAGAGAGAGGCGTACGATGCGAGTGGACATGCGGCGAACCGGCCCGGCGGCGGGCGTGGCCCTGAGTGGAGGCGCCACGCGTTCGGTGCGACACCGACGTCGTGCGCTCGTGGCGATGTCGGCGCTCGTGGCGCTCGTGGGGCTCGTGGCGGCCACGCCCGCGCTGGCGCAGTCCGGCGACGGCTATCTGTTCGGGGCGCCCAAGGGCTCCGTCACGCTGCGCGGCGGCTTCGCGCAGGCGCGCGCGAGCAGCGACGTCTTCCAGGAGGCGACGCAGCAGCTCACCCTCTCGAAGCGCGACTTCGCGGGCTTCAGCGGCGGACTCGAGGCGGCGGCACGCGTCGGACCGAACCTGGACCTCTCGCTGGACGTGGGCTACATGAGCACCAGCGCCCCCTCGCACTACCGCGGACTGGTCGACCTCCAGAATCAGGAGATCGAGCAGACCACGTCGCTGCGCCGGGTGCCCATGACGATCAACGCGAAGGTGTACCTCGCCCCGCCGGGACGCTCGGTCGGGCGGTTCGCCTGGATTCCGAGCACCCTGGCGCCGTACGTGGGCGTGGGCGGCGGCGTCATGGCGTATCGCTTCGCCGAGGAGGGCGACTTCGTGGATCTCTCCACCAACGCCGTGCGCCCCGACCGCTTCGTGTCCGACGGGACCACGCCCATGGCGCAGGTCATGGCCGGCGCCGACTACACCCTCTCGCCGCGTCTGGCCATCACGGGCGACGCGCGCTATCTCCTGGTGAAGGGCGCCACCCTCGGCCGCGATTTCTCCGGTTACCAGCCACTCGACCTGTCCGGCGTCGCACTGTCGCTGGGCCTCACTGTCCGGCTCTGAGGAACGAACATGCATGACTTCATGAAGGCACTGCGGACGATTGCCCGCGGCGCGGGTGCGCTGGGGCTCGTCGCGTCGCTCGCGGGCTCGGCGGGGGCACAGCAGAGCACCGCGCCCTGGCGCGCGTGGCTCGGGTGCTGGAGCGCCGGCGCCGCGACGCCGCTCGGCACCGACCCGTCCGCGCCGCTCGTCTGCGTGACTCCCACGGGGAGCGCGGACGCGGTGCGGATCGTCACCGTCGCCGACGGCAAGGTGGTGTCCACGCAGACGGTGGACGTCAGCGGGCGTGAAGTGCCGCTCGACGCCAAGGGCTGCTCCGGCACGCAGACCGGCCGCTGGTCGGCGGACAGCCGCCGCGTCTACCTGAACGCCACCGCCAACTGCGACGGCGTCCTGCGCACGACGAACGGCATCCTCGCCATCACCGCCACCGGCGACTGGCTGGACATCCAGGGGATGAAGGTGGGCGGGACGGAGAACGTGCGCGTCGCGCGCTATCGCGACGTGGGGGTGCCGAAGGGCGTGCCGGCGGAGATCGCCGAGTCCATCCGCGGCATCGACATGTCGGTGGCGGGGGCGCAGGTGATCGCCGGCGCCGACATCGGCACGGCCGCCGTGGTGGAAGCCGCGAAGGCCACGAGCGTCGGTGTGGCGGAGGCGTTCGTCCTGGAGCGCGGCCAGCACTTCTCGCTCGACGCGCGGCAGCTGATCGCGCTGGCCGACGCCGGCGTGCCCTCGCGACTCACGGACGCGATGATCGCGGTCTCCAACCCGCAGACCTTCGCCGTGAACCGGCCCGCGCCGCCGTCGCGCGACACGGTGTACGCCGACGGCACCGGCCGCCGCGTGTACGTCACGCTGGACCGCTATGCCTCGCCGTGGGGCTGGGGCTACGACCCGTACGGCTACTCGCGCTACGGCTACAGCCCCTACGGCTACAACGCGTACAACTCGGGCTACGGCTACGGCGGCTATGCCTACCCCGGCTACGTGTATGGCGGTCCGGTGGTGATCGTGCGAGGCTCGGAGGCGGCGACGCCGCCGCATGGCCGCATGGTCAAGGGCCGGGGCTACGAGCAGCCCAGCGCCAGCACGGCGTCACCGGCGCCCGATCGGGTTCGCACGGCGCAGCCGGCGCGGGAGAACACCGGCTCGTCGTCGGGCGCGCAGTCGTCGGGCGCGTCGGGGAACAGCTCCTCCGGCAGCAGCGACCGCACGGCGAAGCCGAGGCCGTAGGCTCGGCGGGACCGGAATGGCAGAAGGGCGCATCGACTGGTTCGATGCGCCCTTCGTGCATCCGGGTGCCGCGTGATCAGTCCACCTCCACCTGCGGCCGGAGGTCGTCCACCGTGATGGGCACGAGCTCGCCGAGCGCCTGCGCCACGAGGGTGCGGTGGCAGTGCGCGGGGTCGGCCTCGTAGCAGAGGAGGCAGACGCGGCGTCCCCCGCGAACCAGGTCGGCAAGGTCCGCGAGCTGGTCCTGGGCGGCCTCCGTGGCGAGATGCGCCAGGAAGATGCGTCGCATCTCGTCGTGTCGTCCGGACCGCGCCGCGGCGCGCCCCTCGGACGGCGTGCCCAGCGCGCGGAGGTGGAGGTAGCCCATCCCCGCCTCCTCCACGTTGGCCGAGAGGCGGGTCTTCGCGAAGCCGGGCCGTCGCGAGCTGGCCACGGCGCGCACGTCCACCACCAGCTCCACCTTTCCCGCGTGCAGCGCGTCCAGGAAGGCCGGGACCGTCGTCCCCTCGTACCCGATGGTGGCGAGGGTGTACGTCATCGGTCGCGTCCCGGCCGGCGGCGGCGTGTGCTCAGGCGAGCTCGCCGGGGATCTCGTCGGCGTCATCCTCGTCGGGCGGCAGCGGATTGCCGAACTCGTCGAGCTCGGGGGCGCCGTCGCGCTTGCGGGCCAGGCGCTCCTCGCGCTTTGCGTCCTTCTTCTTCTTCCGGTCCATCTCCTTCTTCCGCTTCTCGAAATCGTAGTTCGGTTTCTTCGCCAAGGTCGAGCCTCCACGGGGGTAGCAGCACCGGACGCCGACGCCCGAGAGCGCACACGTCACGCCACACCGTGTGCGACGTGCCTAATCATAGTCATCGCCGGCGCGGCGCGATATGAACCGTCAGGTGCGCGGGGTAACGGACTCGGCCGGGATGGCCCGCTCGATGCGGCGGTCGGGCACCAGCCAGAGGAGCGCGACGCCCACGTACAGCGCGGCGGAGAGCCAGCGGTTGACGTACGCCAGCGGGATCGCCGCGAGGTAGCACACTGGCGAGACCCTGCCCTTCCAGTCCTTGCCGAGGGCTCGCCGCAGCGGCGACTCCGGCCCCTGCACCGCGATGATGCTGCGCTGGAGCAGGGAGTACGCGATGGCCGCCATGAGCAGCACGATGCCGTACACCGCCATGGGGGTGGGGGCGAAGTGGTTCACGCCGATCCACGCCGTGGTGGACGGTATCAGGGAGAGCCAGAACAGCAGGTGCAGGTTGGCCCACAGCATTCCGCCCTCCACCCGACGCACGAGGTAGAGCATGTGGTGATGGTTGTTCCAGTAGATGCCGACGTAGACGAAGCTCAGCACGTAGCTCGCGAACACCGGCGCCAGCGGCCGGAGGTCGTCCAGCGTGCTGCCATGCGGGACGCGCAGCTCGAGCACCATGATGGTGATGATGATCGCGAGCACGCCATCGCTGAACGCCTCGAGCCGGGTGGTGTCCATGTGGTTGGTCGCGTGGGTGCCGTTGCGGTCTGCTCGTGCGCGGTGCTGTTGCGGGATGCTGTTGCTGTGTGGATATAAGAACAATGACTGCGAATCCGACAGCGCGAATTCATGCGATGCGATCGATGGTGCACGTGCGGCCGGGAGGCGCCGTACGGCACTTACGGCGCTTCGGTCTCAGCTCCCGGTGTCTCGATCGCACGTATTCGCGCTGCCGGATTCGCTCTCACTGTTGTTCACCCACACAGCACAAGCGCGCCGCGGAGAACTACTCGAGCAGCGGCTCCGCCTCCACCGCGCCGCCACGCGGAGTCCGGTTCACGACGTAGATGCCCGCGAGCACGAGGGCGCCGCCGAGAAACTGCAGCGGGGAGAGGCGTTCGCCAAGCAGCGGCACCGCCAGCACCGCGGTGATCGGGGCCTGGCCCAGGAGGGCGATGGAGGTGATCGACACCGGCAGCCGCCCGAGCGAATACGCCACCGAGAGGTGTCCGACCACCTGCGTGACGAGCGCGAGCCCGAGCAGCGCCCACCAGCTCGACGCCGCGAAGCCTCGCAACGGCGTGCCGATCACGAGGCAGATCACGAGCAGCGTGGCCGCCGCGGTGACGCCGGAGATGGCGCTGAAGGTGAGGGCGTCGATCTCGGCGCGGCTGCGCCGCACGTACAGCAGGTAGCCCGCGTAGCAGGCAGCGCCGCCGACCGCGAAGGCGTCGCCGAGCCCCAGGCGCGGATGCCGCAGGAGGTCCATCCCCACGATGGCGAGCATCCCGGCGAAGCTGAGACCGAAGCCGACCCAGAAGCTCGGCGTCGGCCGGTCGCGGTACAGCAGCCACGCGCCCAGGGCGACGAAGATCGGCGCGTTCGTGCCGAGCAGCGTCGCGTTGGCCGCGGAGCTCACCATGACGGCGGTGTTGAACAGCGCGAGGTCGGCGGCGAAGAAGACGCCCGCGATCATCGCCGCGGTGATGGCGGCCCGGCTCGGCCACGCCGCGCCACGCGGCCGCGCGCCGAGGGCCCACGGCACGAACACGAGCTGCGCGATCGCCATGCGCCAGAAGGCCGACGTCCACCCCGGCACCGCGGACCACCGGACGAACAGCGCCGACCACCCGATCGCGAACACGCCAAGGGCGAGCACGGCGTAGGCGCGGGTGTGGGAGATGTGGTGGTCGGCGGGGCGGGACATCGGGACGGGATGAGGGATTAGGGATTAGGAACTGCCCGGGATGCTACTCGGACGGGTGTCGAGAACTGGCGTGCCGGGCGGCTGTCACCCCGCAGCGAAGCTGTCGGGGCATGCTGTCCCGTCACTGAGGCTGGCCATGCGCACGGGAGAGTATGCCCCGACACTCGCTTCGCTCATGCGGGGTGACGGACGCTCGATCAGCCACGAGCTGCCTGATCCTAATCCCGAATCCCTACTCCCTTATCCCTGATCCCGTTATCCCTAATCCCCGTTTCACAGCTCGATCTCCGCCCCCAGCTCCACCACCCGCTCCGTGGGCAGGTGGAAGAACTTGGTGGCGCGGCGGGCGTTGCGGGCGAGGAGGGCGAAGAGCCGCTCGCGCCAGAGCGCCATGCCCGGACGCTCGGTCACCAGCAGGGTCTCGCGCCCCAGGAAGAACGTCGTGTCCGCGACGTCCACGGCGAAACCCGTCGCGCGCAGCTGCTCCAGGACGGCGGGCACCGCCGGCTCCTCCGTGAACCCATGCGTCGCCACCACCCGGAACACGTCGTCGGACAGCGGCTCCACGCGCACGCGGTCGGCGTCGTCGGCGCGGGCGGTGGAGGCGACCGCCAGCGCCAGCAGCACGACCCGCTCGTGCAGCACCTTGTTGTGCTTGAGGTTCTGGACCAGCGCGTGCGGCACGATGCTCGAGTCGCGCGCCAGATAGATGGCCGTGCCCGGAACGCGCAGCGGCGGGCGCTCCGCGATGCCGCGCAGGAAGTCCTCCACCGACTGCGACCTCTCGGAGATGCGGTCGGCCAGGATCGCGCGTCCCGTGTACCAGGTGGTCATGATGGTGAACACCACGCCGGCGATCAGGATCGGGAACCAGCCACCGCTCGGGATCTTGAGCAGGCTCGCGCCCCAGAAGGCGAGGTCGATGGACAGGAAGGCGGCCGTCAGGGCCACCACCGCGGGCAGGCTCCAGCGCCAGCGCGAGCGCGCGACGACGGCGAACAGGATGGCGGTGAACACCATGTCCGTCGTCACCGCCACACCGTAGGCGGCCGCGAGCCGGCTCGACGAGCGGAAGCCGAGCACGAGCCCGATGCACGCGATCATCAGCAGCCAGTTGAGGCCGGGGATGTAGATCTGCCCCACCTGGGTCTCGGAGGTCTGCTCGATGTCCACGCGCGGCAGGTAGCCGAGCTGCACTGCCTGCCGCGTGAGCGAGAAGGCGCCGGAGATCACCGCCTGCGAGGCGATCACGGTGGCCAGCGTCGTGAGCGCCACCAGCGGCAGCAGCGCCCAATGCGGCGCCAGTCGAAAGAAGGGATGCTCGGCGGCCGACGGATCGGTGAGGACGAGCGCACCCTGGCCGAAATAGTTGAGCAGCAGCGACGGCAGCACGAACGCGAACCAGGTGAGGCGGATGGGCCGCAGCCCGAAGTGCCCCATGTCCGCGTACAGCGCCTCGCCGCCGGTGACCGCCAGGAAGACGGAGCCGAGCACCAGGTAGCCGTGCCAGCCGTTGGCCTGGAAGAACTGGAAGCCGTACACCGGATTGACCGCTGCGAGCACGGCCGGGTGCTGCACGATCTGCACGACGCCGAGCAGCGCGAGCGTGGCGAACCACAGGAGCATCACCGGCCCGAAGATCGCGCCGATGCTCGCGGTGCCGCGGCGCTGCACGGCGAAGAGCCCCACCAGGATGACGATGGTGATCGGGACCACGTACGGCACGAAGATGGGCGTGGCGACCTCGAGCCCTTCCACCGCGCTGAGCACCGAGATCGCGGGGGTGATCATGCCGTCGCCATAGAGCAGCGAGGCGCCGAACAGGCCGACCAGCACGAGCGCGCGGCGCCGCATCCGCGCGTCGGTCCTCGGCGGCGCCACGAGCGCGGTGAGGGCGATCATCCCCCCTTCCCCGCCATTGTCGGCGCGCATCACGAAGAGGAGATACTTGACCGAGATGACAAGGATGAGCGCCCAGAGGATCAGCGAGAGCAGGCCGAGCACGTTCGTGGCGCTCGCGGCGACCCCGTGGCCGCCGTGCAGTGATTCGCGCAGCGCGTAGATCGGGCTGGTGCCGATGTCGCCGTACACCACGCCGAGGGCGGCGAGCGAGAGGCTGGCGAGGGTGCTCTTGTGCGGCGGGGACGAGTCGCTCGTCGCGGAACGTGATCCTGCGGAAGGCTCGGCGGTCGCTGGCATGGAGAAAATGAAGCCGGATGCGAGGGTCCTGTACATGGCGCGCACGCCAGGCGTCGCCACCGCGGACCGTGGGATAGATTTCACCGCTCCCCCATCCCCGCCCGCCGTCCCCGACATGCCGCCAATGCGCACCACCGAAAGCGCGCTCGAGATGCCCACGGTCGTGCGCACCCTGCGCCTGATGGGCCGCACGCTGCGGCTGCGCTGCCCGCACTGCGGCGAGGGCCGCGTGCTGGCCGGCTACGACACGGTCCGCCACCGGTGCTCCGGCTGCGGCTTCCGCTTCACCCGCAGCGACGACCACTATTTCTCCGGCGCGATGTTCTTCGGCATCCTGCTCGGGGAGACCCTGGCGGTGCTCGGCATCCTCGCCGCGATCTGGATCACCTATCCGAACGTCCCGTGGACGGGCATCCAGTTCGGCGCCCCGGTGGTGATGCTCGGCGTGATGATCCTGCTGTTCCCCGCGTCGCGCGTGATCTGGCTCGCGATCGACGTGCTGCTGCGGCCGGTACAACCGTCGGAGCTGGTGACGGACCAGGGCTGACGGACCACGGCGAGCGATCCGGATCACCGGTCGCCTGATGCCTTCGGGGACGCGAATCCCCGCGAACGGGCGCACGACAATCGACACGAATCCCGCAGTGCCCGGGGTATTCGCGCTGATTGCAGCGCACCGCATTCGCGGGAATTGCCCCCCACTTAAAGCATCAGGTGAAGGCATCAGGCGACCGGCGAGAAGCCGCCAGGCAGCTCACTTCACCATCGGCAGCCCGGCGGCGATCCAATCCGCCTTGCCCTCGTGGTAGTCGCGGACGCGGGTGTAGCCCAGTGCCGCCAGTTCACGGGCAGCATAGCGTGAGCGAGGTCAGCCAGGGTCCCAGCAGTACACGACGATGTCGGCGTCGTGATGCGGGACCTGTGCGGTGATGATGGCGACGGCCTCCGAGGGCGGGGCGTTGATCGCACCGGGCAGGTGGCTCTTCCGCCAGTAGCCCGGGGGCAGCACCTCGAACAGCGCGGGGGGCTGCGCACTCGCCAGCGCCGTCACCAGCTCCTCGCGGGTGATCCGCGGGACCGGGTCCTGGGGCGCTGCTGCGGTGTCGGTGGCGTCCATGGGCGTTCCCTCATGCAGGTTCCCGGCCGCATCGCGTGGTCGCGACGGCTGTGCCCGGACTGGCCGATGTGCCGGACCGTCGCCAACGTTCGACGGATGGACCTCGTTGTACGCTGGCGCCCCCGTCGCTCCGCGGCGCGCGGCCAGCCCCCCCTTTCCCAGCCGTCCCATGTCTCGCGTCCGGACCATCGTCCTCCTCGCGGCCGCCGCCTGCTCCGCGGCCGCGGCACGTCCCCGTCCACTCGCCGCGCAGACGCGCCTGCTGCGCACCCCGAGCGTCAGCGATCGGCACATCGCGTTCGCGTACGCCAACAACATCTGGGTCGTCGAGCGCGCCGGCGGCGCCGCGCGGCGGCTCACGAGCTTCCAGGGCGAGACCCAGAACCCGAGGCTCTCGCCGGACGGCCGCACGGTCGCGTTCAGCGCCGAGTACGGCGGCAACACCGACGTGTACGTCGTGCCGGTGGAGGGCGGCCAGCCGAAGCGGCTCACCTGGCACCCCGGCGCCGACGTCGTGCAGGGCTGGACCCCCGACGGCGCGTCGGTGATGTTCGCGTCCACGCGAGCGACGCACGCGCCGAGCGGGGCGCCGCGCTTCTACCTGGTGTCGGTCTCCGGGGGCGATGAAAGGGCGATGGCCCTTCCCCGCGCCTATCAGGGCAAGATCTCGCCCGACGGCCGCCGAGTCGCCTACCGCATGAACAACTCGTGGGACGAGGAGCGGCGCAACTACCGCGGCGGGCAGAACCGGCCGATCTGGGTCGCCGACCTCAAGACCCTGGATCTCGTCTCGCCGCCCTGGCAGGACTCCAAGGACGTCGATCCGGCCTGGATCGGCGACCGGGTGTTCTTCATCTCCGACCGCGACGGCGTGGCCAACGTGTGGTCGTGGGACACGGGAACGAAGGCGCTCGCGCAGGTGACCAGGTTCACCGACTTCGACGTGAAGGCGCTCGATGCCGGCGGCAATGCGCTCGTCTTCGAGCAGGCGGGGTACGTCCACCTCCTGGATCCCGCGAGCGGCCAGCACCACGTGGTCAACATCACCGCGGCGGGCGACTTTCCGGCGATGATGGCGCAGTGGAAGGACGTCGGAAACCGCATGACGAATCTCGCCCTGTCCCCGACCGGCCGCCGCATCGCCGTGGAGGCTCGCGGCGAGATCTTCACGGTTCCCGCCGAAAAGGGCGACGTCCGCAACATCACCAATGCGAGCGGCTCGGCGGAGATCTGGCCCACCTGGTCGCCCGACGGGCGCTCGGTGGCGTACTTCAGCGACAAGTCCGGCGAATATCGGCTCTACCTATCGGATCAGGCCGGGCTCACGGCGCCGCGCGAGATCGTGCTGCCCGAGCCGAGCCGCCCGTACACCCCCGCGTGGTCGCCCGATGGCCGCCGGATCGCCTTCCATGATACGCGGTTCCGACTGTGGCTCGTGGACGTGGCCAGCGGGAAGGCCACCGTGGCCGACACGGATCCGTACTTCAAGGGCGAGCGCTCCATCATCCCGGTGTGGAGCCCCGACTCGCGCTACGTGGCCTACCCGCGCCGCCTGCGCTCGCTGTACCGTGCCATCTTCGCGTACGACGTGCAGACCGGCGAGAAGCACCAGCTCACCGACGGGCTCGCGGACGCAACGTCGCCCGCGTGGGACGCGAGCGGCAAGTACCTCTGGTTCCTGGCCTCCACGAACTACGCGCTCAACTCCGGGCTGCTCGACATGTCGAGCTACGACCGGCCCACCACGCGCGCGCTGTATCTGATGGTGCTCGCGCAGAACGAGCCCTCGCCGCTGCTTCCCGAGAGCGACGAGGAGGCGGCACGGGCCGGCCGCGCCCCCGTGCAGCCGGGCCGCGAGACGCCGTCGCGCCCCGACAGCGCCGCCCGCCCGCGTGCC
>JAQBPZ010000235.1 GCA_028287225.1 Gemmatimonadota bacterium | reverse complement strand
GATCCGGCATCGGACCTCTTCTGCGCGCGCTGCGGCCACCGCGTCGGCGAGCGGGTGAGCGTGCAGGCCAAGGGACCCGGCACCCAGGTGCTCGCGGCGCGCAACCGGGAGAGCGGTCCCAGGGTCTCGCTGCTGGACGACGTCGGCGAGGTGAAGGCGAGCTATACCCTGGACCGCGGCGAGGCGGTGATCGGGCGCGGCGACGCCGACATCCGCTTCGACGACCCGTACCTGTCCCCCGTGCACGCGCGGCTCGAGCTGCGCGACGGCGAGCTCTGGGTGCGCGACCTCGGCTCCCGCAACGGCACCTGGACCTTCATCGAGCAGCCGACGCGGCTGGCCGACGGCGACGTGCTGCTCGTGGGGTCGCAGCTCCTGCGGTTCCGGCGGCTCGGCTACCCGGGGTCCCAGCCGCCGGAGGCCGACGGCACGCGGCGGGTGGGCTCGCTGACGCCGGCGGCCGACGTCGCCGTCCTGGAGCAGCTCCGCGCCGACGGCAGCACCCGCGACTCCTTCCACCTCAGCCCCGCGCGCCGGGTGGTGATGGGGCGCGAATCCGGGGACTGGGTTTTTCCGTACGACCAGACGATGAGCGGGCGCCACGCGGAGATTCGCAGCCAGGACGCGGACTTCTTCGTGCACGACGCCGGAAGCCGGAACGGGGTGGCCATGGCGGTGCGCGGCGAGCGCGCCGTGCAGAAGGGTCAGCGCGTGCTGGTGGGCGACCAGGTCCTTCGCATCGAGAGCGTGGCATAGCACACCCGGCAGACCACCCCGGCCGGGGCGACGACGCACCTGCTGGCGCGCGGAGGGCGGCTGTTGCCCCTCCCCGCGCGTCGGCGTCATTATCGACGACCATGGCGAGCATGCTCCCCACTCCGGCGGCGCCACACACCGCACCAGCCCCGACCGACCGCTGCCGGCTCCGCCCGACATGACGACTCCCACTTCACCGCAACCCGCCCGCGTGATCCCGCCTTCCCCAGACTCCTCCGTGATCGTGCACGTGTTCGGCCGCACCGACGTGGGCCGCACGCGCGAGCACAACGAGGACGCGTTCGTCGTGGCCGACCTCACGCGCGGCAACGCGACGCTCCAGCCCGAGGTGCGGACGCACGTGGTGGGCGACCGCGGCTCGCTCTTCATGGTGGCCGACGGCATGGGCGGGGCGGCGGCGGGCGAGATCGCGAGCGCGATGGCCATCGAGGTGGTGATGCGCTTCATCACCGAGTGGCTCAGCGCCCCCGAGGCCCCCACCGACGAGGAGTTCGCGCAGGGGATCAAGCAGGCGACGGCGGCGGCGAACGCGCAGATCTACAACTTCGCCCTGGACCACCCCGAGTTCCGCGGCATGGGCACCACGGCGACGGTGGCGGGCGTGCTCGGCACCACGCTGTTCCTGGCGCAGGTCGGCGACAGCCGCGCGTACCTCGTGCGCGACGGCGTGGGACGCCAGATCACGAAGGACCAGTCGCTGATGCAGAAGCTGATCGAGGCGGGGGAGATCACCGAGGAGGAGGCCGAGTACAGCGAGCGGCGCAACATCATCCTCCAGGCGCTCGGCCCCGAGCCCACGATCAAGGTGGACCTGACCTCCCAGCAGATCCGCCAGGGCGACGTCCTGGTCATCTGCACCGACGGGCTCAGTGGCCAGGTGCGCGGCGAGGAGATCACGGCGATCGCGTCCCGCGAGCGGGACCTGGTCTCGGCGTGCAAGCAGATGATCGACCGCGCCAACGAGAACGGGGGCCCGGACAACATCACGGTGATCTGCGCGCGGTTCGAGGGCGCCGCGCTGCGCGACGCCCACGCGGACGACGCGGTGGGCCACCGCGTGTACGCGCTGCCCGGCGACCAGGGGCTCACGCCGTCGGCGTCACAGTCGGCGGTCGGCACCGCGACCACGGGCGAGATGCCCGCGATGCGGCGCCCGGTGAACAAGCTGCCGCCGGAGGCGTTCGTCCTCACCTCGTCCCTTCCGCGCGAGGACCTCGCGCGCCGCCGGTCGCGCGGGACGCTGATGGCGCTGATCTTCGTGCTGATGTTCCTGGTCATCGCGACCTGGTGGGGCTACCGCACCGCGGAGCAGCACCTGACGCCCCGCCATCCGCCGGGCGCGGTGCCGGCGGACGCGCGTCCGTGACGCTGGAGCTCCACGTCGTGAGCGGGCGCCGCGCGGGCGCCCGCGAACGGTTCGACAAGTCGGTGGTGTCCATCGGCCGCCACCCGCTGAGCGACCTGCGCTTCGACCCGTACCACGACCTGGACGTCTCCACCCGGCACGCCGAGCTGCGCGGCATCGAGGGCGTGTGGACGATCCTCGATCAGCAGAGCACCAACGGCACCTTCGTGAACGGCAAGCGCGTGGAGGGCGAGCGCGTGGTGCGCCAGGGCGACCTGCTCACCTTCGGCGCGAACGGCCCGCGGGTGGAAGTGCACATCACGCCCGACGCGCCGGTGCCGGCGGCGGCACCGGCGCGGTCGTCCGTGCGCGTCATGGAGTCGGCGGCAGCGCCGGCCGCCGAGGCGCCCTCCCCTGACACGGCGAGCCGGGTGGCCGACGCGGTCGAAGCACAGACCCGGGCGCTCAAGGTGGCGTTCGGGGCCGTCATGGCGATGCTGATCCTCGTGATCGCGATCGTGCTCTTTCGGCGATAGCCGACAAGCCTTCAACGATGGCCGACAGGCCTTGGACGATAGCCGACAAGCCTTCAACGCAGAGGGCGCAGAGGGCGCAGAGGGAACGGCAAGGGCGCAGAGGAAGGCCGCTCAGGCATTCCCCTCTGTGCCCTCTGTGCCCTCTGTGTCCTCTGTGGTAACACGTCCTTGCAACAGCGTTTTACCACAGAGGACACAGAGGACACGGAGGGAAGACTGCAGTCCTCTGCGCCCTCGCGTTCCCCCTGCGCCCTCGCCGTTCCCCTCTGCGCCCTCTGCGTTGAAGCTGTTGACCTTCCTGAGCGGTCGCCCTACGCGGGAGTCAGCATCCCCAGCACTCTCGGCCCCTTCGCTCCCGTCGCCGTCGGCACGTTGCCCGCGAGGCCTTCGAGATGCAGGTGGGCGAGCAGCGCGAACGCCACCGCTTCCTTCGCTTCGCCGTCGAAGTAGCGCTCGTCGAAGGTGCGCACGGCCATCGGCGCCAGCGCGGCGGCCAGCATGCGGCGGAGGGTGCCGTTGCGCGCGCCGCCGCCGGAGAGGAGGACCTCCGTGACCGGCTCGGGCATGAAGCGCCGGTAGGCGTCGGCGATGCTCTGCGCCGTGAGGGCCGTGGCGGTGGCGACGACGTCGGCGCCGGACTGGCCGGGCCGAGCGGCGGCGACCATGTCGGTGAGGCGGCGCACGTAATCGGCGTCGAACAGCTCGCGCCCCGTGCTCTTGGGCGGCTCCATCGCGAAGTACGGCTCGGCGAGCAGCGCATCCACCACCGGCTGCACCACGGTGCCCGCGGCGGCGAGGCGGCCGTCGTCGTCGTAGCGCAGCGACGGATCCATCGCGTGCACCACCGCGTCGATCACGCGGACGCCGGGGCCGGTGTCGAACGCGCGCACGCTCGCGAGCGTGCCGTCGGGGGGGACGATGGTGACGTTCCCGATGCCGCCGATGTTCTGGAGGGCGCGCCAGCCGTCGCCGGCGAAGAGCAGCGCGTCGGCGATCGGCACGAGGGGCGCGCCCTGGCCGCCGGCGGCGACGTCGCGCGTGCGAAAGCCGCTGACCACCGGGAGGCCGCAGCGCTCCGCGATCGTCGCGGGGTCGTCGAGCTGCCAGGTGGAGTGCCCGGGCTCGTGCCAGAGCGTCTGGCCGTGCGAGCCGATGGCGCGCACGTCGGCGCGCGCGATGCCGGCCTCGCCGATCACCTGCACGGCGGCGTCGGCGAGCCACGCGCCCAGGTCGGCGGCGAGGCGGCAGTAGTCGCGCGCGGTGCCGCCGGTCATGGCGGCGTGCAGCCGCTCGCGCTGGCCGGCGGAGTACTCGTGCACGTGGAAGCCGAGCAGCTCGGCATGGAAGCGCGCGCCCTCGGCGGGAGTGAAGCGCACGACCGCGGCGGAGATGCCGTCGAGCGAGGTGCCGGACATCAGGCCCACGTACACGCCGCCGCGCGGGGGGGCCCCCCCGCCGGGGAATCTGGTGCCCTGCTCGGATGCGGGCGACACCGAATTCCCGCGCACCGGTGCGGAAGCCGGATCGTCGCTCACTGCACCGCCGGCGGGGGCATCGGCACCACGCGGCGGATCACCCCGCCCCCGGCGTCGAGCCGCCGCTGCGCCTCGGCAGCATCCACGCCCAGCGCATGCATGGTGATCGCGAGCTTCACGCGCCCGCCCGCCGCGCCGAGCAGCACCTTCGCCTCGTCGCGCGGCAGGCCCGTGACCTCGGCGACGATGCGCTCGCTGCGGTCGGCGAGCTTCACGTTGGTCGCGCGGAGGTCCACCATCAGGTTGCCGTACGTCTTGCCGAGTCGCACCATGGCGCCCGTCGTGATCATGTTGAGGATCAGCTTCGTGGCGGTGCCGGCCTTGAGGCGCGTGCTGCCGGTGACGACCTCCGGCCCCGTGACGGCGACGATCGGGATCTCCGCAGCCGCGAGCATGTCGGCGGGGGGCGGGGAGCAGGCGACGAGCGCGGTGCGCGCGCCGACCGAGCGTGCGTGCTCCATGGCGACGCGCACGTACGGCGTGGTGCCCGAGGCGGCGATGCCGACGACCATGTCGCCCGCGCGCACGCCGCGCGCCGCGAGGTCCGCGCGCGCCTGCTCCTGGTCGTCCTCGGCACCCTCCTGCGCGCTGGTGAGCGCGGCCACGCCGCCGGCGATGATCCCCTGCACCATCGATGGATCGGTGCCGAAGGTGGGCGGGCACTCCGACGCATCGAGGACGCCGAGCCGGCCCGACGTGCCGGCGCCGACGTAGAACAGGCGTCCGCCGCCGCGAAAGGTGGACTCGGCCATCGCGATGGCGCGGGCGATGGCCTCGCGCTGCGTCGCGACGGCGCGCGGCACCTCCCGGTCCTCGGCGAGCATGAGGTCCACGATGCCCGCCGGCTCGGCAAGGTCGATCTCCTGCGTGCGCGGGTTGCGGCGCTCGGTGACGCGCGAGTCCATGTGCTATCGGGCCGACTGAAGTGGCGGCAGGACCGAAACGCGAGAACACGCGATGGTCCGCCGGGTAGAGTGCATTTCACCGCCCGGGTGCCGAGGCTAAGTTACCCGGCGCCGTTCGAGACCCGCAAGCCACAGGGAGCACCGTGCGACGACTGCTGCTCGCGTCACTACCGCTGTTCATCGCTCTTCCAGCCCGTGCGCAGATCATCCGGCGCGGCAGCCTCGGCGAGGCGCCCCCCGCCGCGTGGGTGTCGCTGGGCGCGGCGGTGGAGAACGGGTGGACGGTGAACGACGCGGGCACGCGCTGGCAGTTCGGCACGGCCACGCAGTACCAGGCGTCCATCGAGAAGGCGTTCTCCGGGGTGAGCCTCGGGCTGCGCGGGAGCACCGCGAACGCCCCGCTGCGCTACACGCGCGCGCCGTCGGCGGATCTCGGCAGCGGTCCGTCCGGGATCGACGAGGACGCGGACGCGCGGGTGTCGCAGCTGTTCGTGGCGGCGCACGTGGCCGGCACCCGCGGCTTCCACACGGTGCTGGAGCTCGATGCCGGCGCCACGCTGTACTCCGGGTTCCGCTCGCGCGCGACCGGGCAGGCGCTCCCCCCGTCGTCCGACGCGGACTTCACCTTCGCGTTCGGCTACGGGGCCGGCTACGGGTTCTCCAACCGGTTCCAGGTGGAGATCGTGCAGGACGTCACGCAGGTGCTCCACCAGCGCACGGGGCTGAGCGCGGGCGACGACTCGAGCGCGCGGATGACGAGCACGCGGATCGTCGGCCGCTTCGGGCTGGGACAGCGGCGGTAGCCGCTCGGGAAGCTCACGGCGCGGCCCGGTTCGAACCGAATGCGCCGAGTCTTCACGAGAACTGCCGAATCCTGCGACTCGCCACTCGGCTGTTCCCGGGCCATTCGGTGCATTCGGCTTGACCCGTTCGGCGCATGGCGGCTCGTCGAGAGACCCGATCCAGCCTTACCTTACCCACCAGTCCCATCCCATCTCCTCTTCCGGGCCAACACGTGACCGCTCGCCTCACCGCCCTTCTCGCGCTCGCCGCCGTAGCGTGCAGCCAGGCACCCGCCCCCGAGACGCAGCCCGTCCAGCAGCCGCCTGACGCGCAGGTGGTGGCGCGGCCCCCCTTGCGGCCGCAGGGGTCCACCGACATCGGCACGCCGACGCCGCTGCCGGTGTCCACCGACTACGCGCCGGCGCCGGACCGCGCGCCGGTGCAGTTCCCGGCGGGATGGCAGCACGCGGCGGGGCGCGCGCCGGTGGTGGGCGCGCATGCGATGGTGGCGAGCGACGCGCCCCTCGCGAGCGCGGCAGGCATCGAGATCCTGAAGCGCGGCGGCAACGCGGTGGATGCAGCGGTCGCGGTCGGCTTCGCGCTGGCGGTGGCGTACCCCGAGGCCGGCAACATCGGCGGCGGCGGGTACATGGTGATCCACATGGCCGACGGCCGCACCGCGGCGCTCGACTACCGCGAGATCGCACCGCTCGCGGCGACGCGGGACATGTACATCGACGAGCACGGCAAGGTGACGACGGCCAGCGTGGTGGGGCCGCTGGCGTCCGGGGTGCCGGGTGCGGTGGCGGGGCTGACGGAGGCGCTGGCGAAGTACGGCACGATGCCGCTCGCGCAGGTCATGGCGCCGGCGATCCGCTACGCCGACGAGGGCATCGTGGTGGACGCCGATCTCGCGTCGTCGCTGGCGAGCAATGCGCGGCTCATCGGGCAGTACGGCGGCGCCGACCTGTTCACGCCGAAGGGGCGGCCGCTCGCCGCGGGCACGCGACTCAAGCAGCCCGCGCTCGCGACGACGCTGCGCGCGATCGCGGCCAACGGGCGCAAGGCATTCTACGAGGGCGACGTCGCGCGAACGTGGACGTCGCAGCTGCAGCGGGCCGGCGGGATCATCACCCCGGAGGACCTGAAGGCCTACAAGCCGGTGTGGCGCACCCCGGTGAAGTCCACCTATCGCGGCTATACGCTGTTCACCATGCCGCCCTCGTCGTCGGGTGGCGTGACGATCACCGAGACGCTGAACATCCTCGAGGGCTACCCGACGATGCCGGCCTACGGCAGCACCGGGTGGGCGCACCTCCTCGGCTCCGCCTACCAGCGCGCCTTCATCGACCGCAACTCCAAGCTCGCGGACCCGGCGTTCGTGAAGGTCCCGGTGGAGCAGCTCACCGACAAGGCGTACGCCGCGCGGCTGCGGGCGACGATCGGCAGCCGCGCGACGCCGACCGCCACCCTCTCGGCCACCACCATGCGCGAGGGGATGGAGACCACGCACTACTCGGTGGTCGATGAGAAGGGGAACGCGGTCGCGACGACGACCACGCTGAACGACCTCTACGGGTCGGGGGTGTTCCTCACGTCGGTCGGCTTCTTTCTCAACGACGAGATGG
This sequence comes from Gemmatimonadota bacterium, assembly GCA_028287225.1. Lineage (GTDB taxonomy): Bacteria > Gemmatimonadota > Gemmatimonadetes > Gemmatimonadales > Gemmatimonadaceae > AG11. The sequence continues at coordinate 1,341 of JAQBPZ010000235.1, read as the reverse complement.
ACGACTTCACCGCGAAGCCGGGCACCCCGAACATGTTCGGGCTCGTGCAGGGCGAGGCGAACGCGATCCAGCCGGGCAAGCGCATGCTGAGCGCGATGTCGCCGACGATCGTGCTGGACCGGTCGGGCGGCCTGCTGCTGGTGGTGGGGAGCCGCGGCGGCCCGCGCATCATCACGAGCACGTCGCAGGTGATCCTGAACGTCCTCGACTACCGGATGTCGCTGGCCGACGCGATGAGCGCGCCGCGGCTGCACCATCAGGCGCTGCCGGACAGCCTGAAAATCGAGCGCGGTGGCGTGACGCCCGCGGTGGCGGACTCGCTCCGCGCGCTGGGGTACGGCGTCGGCGCCTCGGACGGCATCGGCAAGGTGAACGCCGTGATGCGCGTGAAGGGCGGCTACGAGGGCGTCAGCGATCCGCGCGGCGCGGGGCGCCCGATGGGCTACTAGGCCGGCGGCTTCAACTGCTTCAACTGCTTCAACGCAGAGGACGCGGAGGAGAAAGGAGAGGACGCAGAGGAGAGCAATTTCCTTGAGTCAGTCCTCCGTGCCCTCTGTGTCCTCTGTGGTTGAACGCTGTTGCAAGGGCGTCTTACCACGGAGGACACAGAGGGCTCGGAGGGGAATGCCTGAGCGGCAGTGCTCTGCGCCCTCGCCGTCCCCCGGAGTTTACCCCGCACGTAGTGTCGGGGCGCCCTCTGCGTTGAAGCCGTTGCCGAGACCTGTTCCCGCTGCGTCGAAGCAGTTGCCGAGCGGCGGTTACGGCCTGCCGGCCTTCCGTTTCTGCTCACGCTCGGCGGCCGCCTTCAGGAACTTCTCGCGCTGCGTGGCGTCGAGGCGGGCGGCGATCTCGGCGCGGCTGCGCTCCAGGACCTGGCGCACGCGCGGCTCGGCTTCCTGCCGGATGGCGCGCAGGGTGGAGTCGGTGCGCTGGAAGATCGAGTCGATTCCGGTGCGCTGCACGGGGGTGAGCGTGAGGTCGCGCGACATGCGGTCCAGCATCTCGGTGCGCCGCCGCGCTTCGCCGCCCGCCCGCGGACCGCGGCGCTGCGGGTGCACCAGGAAGGAGCGGTCGATCGCGGCCCCGGCGATGGCGCTCGCGATGGCGATCGCGGCGATCACCAGTGTCGCGCGGAGTCGGGGCTGCATCAGTAGGCCTCGACCGACGCGAGGTCGTCGGCGCCCGTGAGCGTCCGGGTGTAGTTGCGCGCGGCGTCCGCCGTCGGCGTGCCCTCCAGCATCGCGGCGACCGGATCGGCGACGATCGCCACCGTGCCCGCGTGCGACGTGGTGGGCATCCCGAGCCCCCAGAGGGCGAGCACGCCCGCGAGCCCCGCGGCGA
>JAQBPZ010000201.1 GCA_028287225.1 Gemmatimonadota bacterium | reverse complement strand
TTACTCGTTACTCGTTACTCGTTACTCGTTACTCGTTACTCGTTACTCGTTACTCGTTACTCGTTACTCGTTACTCGTTACTCGTTACTCGTTACTCGTTACTCGTTACTCGTTACTCGTTACTGCTTACCACCCCGGCGCCAGCTGCACGCCGTACACCCAGGTCGGGGCCCCGGGGCGCTGGAACGGATGCGCCGCGTAGCCCTCCAGGATCGCGTAGCCCAGCACGTTCACGCGCGCCGAGACCCCGGCGCTCGCGATGAAGCCGCCGAGCGAGCTGGAGTTCGCGAACGACTGGTTGAATCCATGGCAGCTGATCGCCGTCGCCGTGTTGCAGTTGCCCCCCGTCCACGCCTGCCCCACGTCGACGAACGGCGACACCGTGAGCGGAAGGAACGGCACGTTGAACAGGCCGTACTCCGGCACCCCGAACACCGGGATGCGAAGCTCGGCGCTGAATACCGCCAGCCGGCTCCCGAACAGCCGCTCGAACGCCGGGCAGCTCGAGGAGCCATTGCCGATCGTGGAGGCGGGCCTGCAGTCCGCGGACGTGAAGGAGCCATACCCGTATCCGCGCATGATGGTCTCCTCGCCCAGGAACAGTGGGTACAGCTGTCCGTTGTCCGCATCGCGGCCATAGCGCCCGTACTGCATGCCGCGGAAGGCGAAGGTCAACGGCCGCGCGAAGAAGTACGTGCGGTAGTCCGCCAGCGCCGAGGTATAGGCGAAGGTGCCGAGCGTGGGTGCCACCTCGAGCCGGTAGCGCGAGCCCTGGATCGGGTTCGTGAAGGCCGAGTAGGAGTTGTCGCCCACGAGCGCCGCGGTGGCGGTCGAGTAGTACGCCGGTGGGCTCGCCGGCCCGGACGACTGCGAGATCGGGTAGCCCGTGTACGGATCGTAGCTCTGCACCTGCGTGCTGTACCCCAGTCGCGTTTCCGCCGCGCTGAACTCCATCCGCCGCGTGCTCGAGAACGGGTACGAGGTGCTCACCTGCGCCTGGTCGATGAAGATGCGCTGCAGGAGCAGGTCCGTCGTTCCCGTCTGCGAGTTCTGGGCGTAGTATCCGCCGTACAGGATGGGGATGTGCTCGATGGACGCGCCGTAGTTCCAGCGGTGCTTCAGGTTCTGGTACGCCACCTGGCCGCCGATGTCCTGCACCTGCCCCTGCGCCTGGATGGCGACGCCGATCTGCCGATCGCTCAGCTGGTCGCCGAACAGGAACGACACGCCGCCGCTCACCCCCGTACCGAAGGGGCCGCCGGCCGACACGCCCACGGAGGGCTGGCCCACCGCATCGAGCGAGAACGACGAGCGGTACGGCAGCGTCGTGAACTCCGTGCCGGAGGCAAGGCCCGTGAGCGGGTCGCGCAGGTAGCCCGTGACCGTCGCGCGGCCCGGCACGTCGCCCGGCGGCAGCACGCCGGCGTTCGCGACCGTCGCGCCCAGCACCACCGGCTCCCCGCGCGTGCGCGTCGAGTCCAGGCCGAACACGCTGTAGCCCTGGTCCTCGAACACCGAGAACAGCATGCGTCCCGTCCGTGGTGACACGGACAGCGCCGGCGAGATGGCCGTGATGCCGCTCACGCCCGTCGACAGGCGGGTCACGCGCGAGACGGCGCCCCCCGCCAGCTCCAGGCGATAGATGTCGCTGAACCCATCCTGGTCGCTGATGAAGAACAGGCTGCGGCCGTCGGCGGAATACTGCGGATTGAGGTGCTTCCCGCGCGGGAACGGCGAGAACACGCTGATCCGGCCGCTCGCCACGTCGATCGTCGCGAGCTGCAGCGACGAGAAGATCATCGTCGAGAAGTCCGTCGTCGCGCCGCGGTCGGTCGCGAACGCGATCGACTGCCCGTCGGGCGACCACGCGGGCTGGATGTCGGCGTTGCGGTCGTTCGTCAGGCGGCGTACCGAGCCGGCGTCGAGGTCCAGCAGGTACAGGTCGCTGATGCCGCCCGACGTCCCCGAGAAGGCGATCGTCCGCCCGTTCGGCGACCAGGCGATGTGCGAGATGGCCCCGACCCCCGGCACGCGGACGCGGCGCTCGATGTTCGTGGAGGCGACGTCGAGGATCGCGATCTCGTGGTTGCCCTCCGCCTGCGCGATGAAGGCGAACTTGTCGCTCGTCGGGGACCACGCTCCCGAGCTGTTGATGAAGCTGATCGCGTCGAAGTGCGAATCGCTCGTCGGGCCCGCCAGCGTCTTGATCACCCGCCCGGTCACCGCATCCGCCACGTACAGCTCGATCTCGAACAGCCCGCGCCGCGAGAAGAACGCGACGAGCTTGCCGTCGGGGCTCACGGTGGGTGCGAGGTTCATGTCGCCGGTCTTGCGATCACCCTGGAGCACCGCGTCGCCGGCCTGCCGTGGCCGCGTGCGGCCCTCGAGCACGGGCAGGTACGCCCGGCGCGTCGCGGCGATCCAGTCCTTGCTCAACGAATCCGTCGACACGCCGAGCACGCGCCGGATCCCCTCCTCGAAGCCCATGCGCAGCGAGGCGCGATACACGTCCACCACCGCGCGGTCGCCCCAGCGTCCCCCCACGTATGCCCAGAGCGCCTGCCCATAGCGATACGGGAAGAAGCGCGAGTCCGTGTTCAGCTGGTGAATCGTCGGCAGCCGGTCCCGTTCGGCGGCGTCGCGCAGCCACATCGCCGTGAGCGGATCGTCGCGGCCCAGCGAGAAATACTCGGCCATGCCCTCGATCAGCCAGAGCGGCAGCGTGTTGAGCCGGGCCAGCCCGCCCGGCCCCGTCTCCGCCACGTTGTACTGGAACACGTGCACCAGCTCGTGGCCGAGCACGTGGTCGTTGTCCGCGTAGACACCCGTGAATGGCATCACGACGCGCGTGCGCAGTCCCTCCGTCACGCCGCCCGTGCCCTCCGACAGCGCCTCGCCCACCACGTTCGTCTGCTGGAAGTCCGGCTGGTCCGCGTAGAACACGATCGACTTGCGGTCGAACGTGTGCCGGAAGCTGTCCGAGTGGCGCGCGTACCAGCGCTCGGCCATGCGGCCGGCGTCGTGCACGACGAGCGACTCCGCCGGGTAGAAGTACATGTCGAAGTGCGGCGTCCGCATGATGCGGAAGTCGAACTTCTCGTATTGCACCTTGTTGCGGCCGAAGTACTGCGCCGCGGCCGATGGTGCATGGGCGAACAGCAGGCCGCCGGCGATCGCGAGTAGCGTCGCACAGCGAGTGGCGAACCGGGTCATCAGCAGTCCCGCGGTTGAACCGCAACTGAGGGTCGTATACGTGCGACGCCGCCATGCGGCGCCAGGGGACGAGCCGGGCAACATTGGTGCCCCGGGACGTCACGCGGCGCCGGGGCGGGGTGGGGCCATTGCCATCGCGCCCGAGCCGTCCCACTATGGACACCCCATGCGCACCCCACCCCCCGTGCTCCCGCCCGGCGACGATTCCGCCGCCTATCCACGCACCCGAATGGACCGCATGGGGCCCGATGGCGCCATGGAGATGCGCGCCCGCGCCGCGGCAGTCCTGACCTTCGTGGTCACGACGCCGCTCGCCGCGGCCGCGTCCCGGTACCGGCCCTCCACCGCGCCGCACCCGTTCCTCACCGGCCTGGTCGGCGGAGCGCTGGGCGCCGGGCTGATGTACTTCATGATGTCGCGAGTTCCCGCCGCCGTGGGGGCGGGCGCGGGCGCCGTGACCCTGCCGGCCGGCACGAGCACGCCCTATTCCGCCCAGTATTCGTACGAGGAGTCGCTGGCCGCCCGCGGCGACGTTCCCGGTGCCCTCGCCGCCTTCGAACGGATCATCGCCGAGGAGCCCTCCGCGGTCAGGCCCCGGATGCGCGCGGCCGAGCTCTATGCGCGCAAGGGGGCGGACCCGGCGCGCGCAGCCGCGCTCTTCCGCGAGATCCGCGCGATCGCAGGGGTCAGCCGGAGCGACGCCCTCTATGCGTGCTCGCGGCTGGTCGACCTGTACGACGGCGCCCTCGACGAGCCCGGCCGCGCACTCGTGGAGCTGCGGCGCATCATCGAGCTGTATCCGGGCACCCCCGTGGCCACCCACGCGCGCGACGCCCTGCCCAGGATGAAGGCCCGCCTCCTCGAGACCGGCGGCACGGCCTAGTCGAAGTCGGGCCGGCGCATCCGCTTGGTGTCGCCCCGCTTCTTCTTGCCTTCAAGCCGCGCCTGCCGGGAGCCGAAGGTGGGCTTCGTGGGCTTCCGCTTCTTCCGCACGACGAGGGCCCCCCGGATCATCGCCACCAGGCGCTCCTCGGCCGCCTCGCGGTTCTGTCCCTGGCTGCGGCTCGACGCCGACACGATCCGGATCCACCCCTCGCCATCCAGCTTGGTCAGCAGCTGCGCCGCCACCCGCTCGCGCACCTCCGGCTCCAGTGCCGTCGTGGTCCGCAGGTTCCACAGCAGCTCGATGCGCGTGGAGGACGTGTTCACGTGCTGCCCCCCGGGCCCACCGGCCCGCGTCGCCCGGTAGACGAGCTCGGCGCGCGGTATTGCCACCGTCGGCGAAACCTCCAGCATCCCGTCCCGCGCCATCCGTAACCCCCGTGTGTTTCCGGTCGTCCACAACAATGTAAGTATGGCAGAATGCCACACTGCGCCTGCGCGCCCCTCTATTGCACTTTGCGACTGCTCCCTGTGCGACTTCTCGACCAGCCCGCCGCCAGCCAGCGCGAGTTCCTGCTCGACCCCGTGCGCCTGGTGCGCTGGGTCTATGTGGGGCGCATCTCGATCGCCTCGGCCATCTTCCTGGCCGGCATCGTCGTCTCCCAGGACGCGCTGACGGACAAGGGGAAGCTCTTCGTCGCGGCGATGACCTTCACCCTCACCCTGTCCTTCACGGCCGGTTCCATCATCTACGGCCGCCTGCACCGGAAGCCGCTCCGCTCCAGCTTCTTCTATCTCCAGTCGGTCTTCGACCTGCTGCTCGTCACCGCCGTGGTGCAGATCACCGGCGCCAGCAACTCGCAGTTCGCCGCCCTCTACATCCTCGTCATCGCGGCCGCCTCGCTCATGCTGCCGGTGGGCGGCGGCCTGCTCATCGCGATGCTGGGCAACATGCTCTACCTCGTCGACGCGATCTACAGCGTCGACTCGCCCTTCACCGCGGCCGTCTGGCTTCAGCTCGGCGTCTTCGCCGTGGTCGCGCTGGGCAGCGCCTGGCTCAGCGCGAAGCTCCAGGAGCTCGGCGCCGGCACCGAGGCCGAGCTGGCGCACGTCCGCCTCCAGGCCGCCGACATCCTCTTCAACATCCGCAGCGGCATCATCACCGTCGACGCCGGCGGCCGACTGCTCTACGCCAACCCGATGGCCGAGCAGCTCCTCGGCATCCGGGCCGAGGCGTACGTGGGCCTTCCCGTGCTCGACGCCCTCCGCCCGATCGCCCCCGAGCTGGTCGCCGCCGTCGAGCGGTCCGTGCGGGACCGTGTTCGCACGACGCGCGCCGAAGGCTACATCGCCATCGACGAACGACCCTTTCCCATCGGGGTCACCACGACCTACACCGACGGAGACGGCCGCCGCACCGACCGCACGGCGACGGCGATCTTCCAGGACATCTCCGACATGAAGCGCATCGAGTCCCTCCGGCTGCGCGCCGAGCGGCTCGAAGGGGTCGCCGAGCTCTCGGCGTCGCTCGCGCACGAGATCAAGAATCCGCTCGCGTCCATTCGCAGCGCCTGCGAGCAGCTCCATCGCCTCCCCACGGCCGGTCCGGACGAGCAGATCCTCACGCGGCTGGTCATGCGCGAATCGGACCGCCTCAGCCGCCTCCTGTCGGAGTTCCTGGACTTTGCCCGCGTCCGGGTGGCACGCCGCGAATCACTGGACCTGCTCCATGTCGTGGAGGGCGCCATCCACCTGGTGGAGGCGCACCCAGATCGCGCACCCTCGGTGAGCGTGACCGTCAGCCGCACCGCGGGCACCTTCCTCGTGGAAGGGGATGACGACCTGCTGCACCGCGCGCTGTTCAACCTCCTGCTCAACGCCGTCCAGGCGTCGCCCGACGGCGCGGAAGTGCGGGTCGAGCTCACCGAGCCCTCGCCCGAGCAGTTCGGCGTGGGCGCGTCGTTCGTCAGCGGTGCCGTCGCCGTCACCATCACGGATTCCGGGGCGGGCGTCCCCGACGACATCCGCGATCGCCTCTTCGATCCGTTCTTCACCACCAAGCCCGGGGGCAGCGGGCTGGGGCTCGCCGTCGTGCACCGCGCCATCGAGGCGCATCGCGGCCTCGTCTTCCTGGACAACACCCGCTCCGGCACCCGCTTCACCGTCGTGCTTCCGCGCGTCATTCCCGCTCCCACATCGGTCTTGCCCGACTTCTCACTCAGCACGGTACTCACGTGAGCACCACCCGTATCCCCTCCGTGCTCGTCGTCGACGACGAGACCGGCATCCTGGAGTCGCTCGGCATCCTCCTCCGGAATGCTGGCTTCGCCACGCACACCGCGCGCGGGGGCAAGGCGGGGCTCGAGCAGCTCGCCCTCCTCCAGCCGGACATCGTCCTCTCCGACGTCCGCATGCCGGACGTCGGCGGCGTGGAGATCCTCGCGGCGGCCCGGCAGCAGGATCCGGACACCCCGGTCATCCTGATGACCGCCCAGGCGACGCTGCAGTCGGCCATGCAGGCGGTGAACGAGGGCGCCTTCTACTACATCCAGAAGCCGTTCCGCAACGACGAGCTGCTCGCCATCCTCAAGCGCGCCGCCGAGCATCGCGAGCTGCGCGTGGAGAACCGCTCGCTCAAGCAGGAGATGCGCCGGCGGGAGGGGCCCATCGGCTCGCGTCCCGTGGGCAACAGCCGCAGCTGGCTCGACGTCCTCCGGCTTGCCGAGACGGTGGCGCCCACCGAGTCCACGGTGCTCATCCAGGGCGAATCCGGCACCGGCAAGGAAGTCATCGCGCGCTACATCCACGAGCTCTCCGGCCGTTCGGAGCGCACCTTCGCCTCCATCAACTGCGGCGCGCTGCCGGAGAGCCTGCTCGAGAGCGAGCTGTTCGGTCACGTGAAGGGCTCGTTCACCGGTGCCATCAAGGACAAGAGCGGCCTGTTCACCGCGGCCGCCAAGGGTACCTTCTTCCTGGACGAGATCGGCGAGACGACGCCGGCCACGCAGGTCAAGCTCCTGCGCGTGCTGCAGCAGCGCGAAGTCATCCCGGTCGGTGGCACCGACCCGCAGCCGATTGACGTGCGCCTCATCGCGGCCACCAACCGCGAGCTCGAGGAGGAGATCCGCCGGGGGTCGTTCCGCACCGATCTCTACTACCGGCTCAACGTCATCGCGCTCCACCTGCCCACCCTGCGCCAGCGGGCCGACGACATCCCCCTGCTCGCCGAGCACTTCCTCGTACGCATCGCCGAGCTGCGCAGCGAGCCGCAGAAGGTGCTCTCCGCCGACACGCTCGACGCGCTCGTGACGTACACCTGGCCCGGCAACGTGCGCGAGCTCGAGAATGCCCTGGAGCGCGCCGTCATCCTGACCCCGGGTGGGGAGATCAATCCGTCGTCGCTTCCGGAGCGCGTCACGCAGCGCGTCAGCGAGCCGCTGGTGGCCGAGCGAACGCCCACCAACCCCACCCTCGAGGCGGTGGAGCGCGCGTACATCATGTGGGTGCTGCAGAGCGAAGGTGGCAACAAGAGCAAGGCGGCGGACACCCTGGGCATCGATCCCTCGACGCTCTATCGCAAGCTGTCACGCTACGGCGTCGAGGCATGAGCGACGAGCCCGCCGGCACCGTGTCGGCGCGATCACATTTCCCCTGGCTCGTCCCGCTGCTCGTGATGGTCGCCGGAGCCTCGGTCGCCTGGTGGGCGAGCCGCCCGTACCTCGTCGGCGTCTTCCACGACGACGGCGTGTACGCGCTGCTCGCCAGGTCGCTCGCCACGGGGCAGGGCTTCCGGTACCTCCAGCTTCCCGGCGCGCCGGCCGCGACGCACTATCCGCCCCTGTATCCCCTCGCGCTGGCCGCCATCTGGTGGCTGAGACCGACCTTTCCCGACAACGTCCCGGCGATGCTCGCGTTCAACGCGGTCTGCGTCGGCATCGCGGCCGTGGGACTGTATCATCTGCTTCACCGATGGTTCCGCTGGCGCCGCGTCGCGGCGGCGGGGCTGGCGCTCTTCGCCATGCTCGGCATACCGGTGCTGACCCTGTCGGGCGCACTGTTGTCCGAGCCGCTCTTCCTGGCCGCCCTCGCCCCGGTGCTGCTCCTCGCGCATCGGGCGGTGCAGGGCGACGACCGGCGCTCGGCGCTCGTGGGCGGTGCGGCGATCGGCGCGCTGATGCTCGTCCGCGCGCACGCGGTCGCGCTCCTGGCCGCCGTGTGCGTCGTCCTGCTCGTGCATCGCGAATGGCGTCGCGTCGCGCTCGTGAGTGTCGCCGCGATTGCCGCGCAGCTCCCGTGGCTCCTCTGGTGCGCGCGCGCCACGCCGCTGGTCGCAGCGCCCCTGAGCGGCGCGTACGGATCGTACGGCGACTTCGTGCGGGACGGCTGGCGCGCGGAGGGGCTCCCGCTGCTGCTCGGGACGGTGCGCGCCAACTTCCGCGAGCTCTGGCTGCTGCTCGGCGACCGCCTGTGGGGCGGGCTCGGCACCGTCCTCGGCACGACCGCAGCCGCGCTGACGCTCGCGCTGCTGGTGATGGGCGGCGTGCGCGCCGCGCGCCGCGCGCCGGTGCTGCCCGTGTTCATCACGGTCTACTTCGCCATCATTCTCGCCTGGTCGTACAGCCCGTACCGATACGCCTGGGGGCTCTGGCCCCTGCTCGTGGTGCTCGCGGCGCTCGGCGCGCAGGAGGTGGTCGCGCGCGGGCGATCCCCGGTGGCTCGTGTCGCCCTGGGCGCGCTCGCCGCGCTGCCCTTCGCCGCCATGCTGCGCACGGAAGTCCGCGGATATGCCGCGCACGCATGGGAGGAGCCTGCCCGGCATGCCTCGCGAACGCTCGCGCCGGTCATCGAGTGGATCCGTCACAGCACGCCGCCTGCCGCCGGCATGCTGGTGGAGGCGCCGGAGGCCGTGATGCTCTTCTCCGGCCGCCAGGGCGCCCCGCCGGTGCCCTTCACCGCGCGCGAGTACGTCATGCCCGTGAGCGCCGCGGATCACGAGCGTGGCCTTCGCGCGATGCTCGCCGCCGTGCCCGTGCAGTACATCGTCACCTTCAATCCCGCCGTCCGCGCGGCGGCGCGCACGCTGCCCGGCGTCACGCCCATCGGCCGCCTTGCCGACGCGGAGATGTTCCAGGTCGGCCGGTGAGCGACGCGGACGCGCTGCGCGCGGGTGCCGACCTGCCTGTGGCGGGCACCCGTCAGCGCCTCGCCGTGGGGACGTGGCCGCTCGCGCTGGCCGTCCTCGGCGTGTCCACCCTGCTGCTCGGGCTCGTGCTGCTGGTCCGCTCGCCCATCGTCGTCACGGGTGACGACGCCATGTACGTGATCCTCGCCCGGTCGCTCGCCACGGGGCAGGGGTACCGTTTCCTCAACCTGCCGGGTGCGCCAGCCGCGACGCACTTTCCCCCCGGCTTTCCCGCCCTGCTCGCACTGCTCTGGCGCGCAGTGCCGGACTTTCCCGCGAACCTGACGCTCTTCAAGTCGGTCAACGCGATCTCGCTCGCGCTCGTCGCGGTGGGCGTCGCGCGGTTCGCGCGATACTCCGCACAGCCCCGGCGCTCGGCCATCGCCCTCGGCGTTCTTGCCGCGGTGAGCGGTCCGCTGCTGATCCTGGGCAACATGCTGCTGTCGGAGCTCGTCTTCCTCGCGCTGCTCCTGTTCCTGCTCCCGGTGCTCGAGGGCTTCGCGGAGGGTGGTCGGGAGCCGAGTGCGGCACTGCGCGCGGCAACGCTCGGCGTCGCCATCGGCCTGTGCGCGCTGGTGCGGACGCACGCGGTGGTGCTCATCCCGGCCGTCGCGCTGGTGCTGGCGCGCCGCCGCCGCTGGCGTGACGCCGCGCTGCTCTCCGCGGCCGCGATCCTCACGCTCGTGCCCTGGCAGCTCTGGAGCGCGCACCACGCCGGTGCGGTACCTGCGCCGCTGCTCGGCCAGTACGACTCGTACCTCGGCTGGTGGGTGCGCGGATATGCCGCACTCGGCCCCCGGATGATCCCGATGACGCTCGAGCGCACGCTCGCCGAGAGTGGAGGGATGTTCGCGGTGCTGTTCTCGCCGGGCCGCAGCCCGTCCGCGCACGCGCTCACGCTCGTTGCGCTGGCGGGCCTGGCCATCGCCGGCATCGTCGCCGTGCGACGGCGCCTGCCGGTGACCCTGCTCTTTCTCGCCGGATACCTCGCCATCGTGGCGCTGTGGCCCTTTCCCCCCGCCCGCTTCCTCTGGGGGGTGTGGCCGCTCATCCTGCTGCTCCTGGTGGCCGGCGCGCATCGAGTCGTGGACGCGAGCCGCGCGTGGCGGTCGCTGCGCGTGACCGGGCGGGCGCTCGTGCTCGCCGGAGCGGCCGCATCGCTCTGGGTCGGCTATGGTTACGCCGCCTACGAGCTTCGCATGGCGCGGGGGAGATGGTGGACGAGCATCCCCCGCGCGAACGCCGCGCGGATCGTGCCGGCGGTTCGGTGGACGCTCGCGAACACCGCGCCGGGCGACCTGCTCGCCGCCGAGGACGATGGGGCGCTGTACCTCTACACCGGCCGGCGGACGGTGCCCATCCGCACCTTCGCGGTCGAGCAGTACCTGCTCCCGATCTCGCCGCAGGTCGAGGCCCGGGCGGGCCTCCTCCCCCTGCTCGCGGCGTATCCCATCAGCGCCGTGGTCGTCGGAAGCCCGACGACCTTCGCGACCGTCCAGTGGGCGGCCGCACAGCCGACTTCTTCCGTGTCCTTCCGCGAACAGTTCGCCGGCGGGGCCGCCTTCACCATACTCCGCCGATGACGATCGCCTCGACGCCGGACGTCCGACCCGCGCTCACCCTTGCCGCCAAGCCGCGCCAGCTCACACCGCTGGACCCGGCCACGCTCCGGCTCTCGGTGCTGATTCCCGTCTACAACGAGCGGAACACCATCGAGACGATCCTGGACCGCGTCCACCAGGCCGCGGTGCAGACCGAGATCATCTGCGTGGACGACTGCTCCACCGATGGCACCCGCGAGCGCCTCGTCGAGCTGCACGCCGCGGGCTACATCCATCACCTGATCCTGCAGCCCGTGAACGGCGGCAAGGGCAAGGCGATTCGCGCCGCGCTCACCGCCAGTCGCGGCGACGTGATCATCGTGCAGGACGCCGACCTCGAGTACGATCCGCAGGACTGGCCGGCCCTCCTCCAGCCGCTCGTCGAGGGCAAGGCCGACGCCGTGTTCGGCTCCCGCTTCCTCGGCGGGCCGCACCGCGTGCTCTACTTCTGGCACTCGCTCGGCAACACGCTGCTCACCACGCTGAGCAACATGCTGACGAACCTCAACCTCACCGACATGGAGACCTGCTACAAGGCGGTGCGCGGAGACCTCGCGCGCTCCCTCGTGCTGACGTCGGACCGGTTCGGGTTCGAGCCGGAGATCACCGCGCGGCTCGCCCAGCGTGACGCGCGCATCTACGAAGTGCCCATCTCGTACGCCGGCCGCACGTACGCCGAGGGCAAGAAGATCAGCTGGCGCGACGGCGTCGCGGCGCTCTGGCACATCGTCAAGTTCACCCTGCTGCGATGAACACGCTGCGGGCGCACCGCGCCGCGATCATCGTCGGGCTGCTGGCACTGGCGACGTCGGTCACGAGCCTGGGCCACGACTTCACGTACGATGACCGCTACGTCATCCTCTGGAACGACCTCGTGCACCATCTCGGTGGCCTCGGGGCGTTGTGGAAGCAGACCTACTGGCCCCCGATCTACGGCGGAGACGGATATCGTCCCGTCGTGATGACGCTGTTCACGCTCGAGTGGGTGGCGCGCAACGGCGCCCCGTGGGTGTTCCATCTCGTCAACATCGTCCTTGCCGTGGCGACGGCGGTGGCCGTGCGCTGGTGCGCGGCGGCCTTCCTTCCCGAGGCCGGCGCGCTGGTCGCGGGCGCCCTGTTCGCCGTCCACCCCGTGCATGTCGAGGTTACCGGCAACGTCGTGGGGCAGTCGGAGCTCGTGGTCGCGCTGTGCGTCGTGCTCGCCGTCGGGTTCTACATCCGGCGTCGCCTCGCCGGTCCGCTGTCGTGGCGCGACCGGAGCGTCGTCCTGGCGCTCTTCGCCGTCGGGCTCTTCTCCAAGGAGCATGCGATCGTGCTCCCGGCGCTCCTCGTGGCCGCGGAGCTCACCGTCGCGCGCGGCGAGAGCCTGCGGGCCCGCATCCGTGAGGCCCGCCCGCTCGTCCTTGCCCTGGTCGCGGTCGTGCTGGGCTACCTGCTCGTGCGCGGCCGTGTGCAGGCCGACATCGCCGGCTTCCAGCCCTTCCCGGTCTTCCGCTTCCTGCGGCTCGGCGCCGTCAACCGCACGCTCACGATGATGACCGAGGTCCCGCGCATCGCGCGGCTCCTCGTGTTCCCCACCCACCTCAGCGCCGACTACTCGCCGCCGGACGTCCTCGTCGCCAACGGGTTCGACGTCAGCCAGCTGCCCGGCATGATGATCACCCTCGGCGTGCTGGTGCTCGGCATCGCGCTCCGGCGACGGGCGCCTGCCGCGAGCTTCGGACTGCTGTGGCTCATCATCTCCTACCTGCCCGTCAGCAACATCCTCGTGCCCGCCGGCTTCATGACCGCGGAGCGCACGCTGTTCCTGCCGAGTGTCGGCGTGGTCGTCCTCGCGGGCGCGGTCGCGGCGCAGGTGCTGCAGTTCGGCACCACGCTGCGGACGTGGCGGGTGGTGTATGCCACGGTGGGATTGCTCGTCATCCTCGGGGTGGCTCGCAGCGTGGATCGCCAGCGCGTCTGGAAGAACAATGGCGTGTTCATCGACCAGCTCGTGCGGGATGCGCCCATGGGGTATCGCGCACACTTCGTCCGCGGACGGCACCTCGCGATGATCGGGGACCACCACGCCATGGAGCTCGAGTACCGCCGCGCCATTCGCCTCTTTCCCTACGACGCCGGGATGACCGTCACCGTCGCCGACGGGTACACCCGTGCCGGTTTCTGGAAGCCCGCCGCGGACCTCTTCGAGTGGACGTACGCCGTGGAGCCCATGACGGGGCAGGGGCGCTACATGTACGTGTACTGCCTGGCGAAGCTGCAGCGCTGGAAGGAGGTGCGGGAGCAGGCCGTCGCCGGCATCGCGCTGGTGGCCCCCGCTGACGTGAAGCTCATGCACCGCGCGGTCATCGCGGCCAACAATGCGCTCCGGGATGGCGCGGATGGCCATTCGGACACTCTCGCATTCCGCGGCAATTCTGCATTATCCCGATGAAACCGGCGGTCCGATGGATGTCGGCCGGTGGTGCAAGTACAGTGATGATAACGAGTTATGCATCACGCTGCGAATGGTACGCACGTTGCTCTAGCTCAGGTCGTCAGCTCACGTAGCTCGGCATCCCGCCGACGGCCCAACCAGCGCCGTCACCTCCCGTTTTCTGAGAGATCCCTATCATGAAGAGCACCCTGCGCCGCGGCTTCACGCTGATCGAGCTGCTGATCGTCGTCGTGATCATCGGCATCCTGGCCGCCATCGCGATCCCCAAGTTCGCCAACACGAAGACGAAGGCCTACACGGC
>JAQBPZ010000200.1 GCA_028287225.1 Gemmatimonadota bacterium | reverse complement strand
GCCGAGCGTGATGCGCTCGCCGACATCGTCCGGCGCGTGACCATCCGCTACGACAACCTGTTCGAGACGTCGTTCCCGTACTCGGCGGGCGTTCACCAGGCACCCACCGACGGCGCGACGCACCCGGAGTGGCACCTGCACCTGCACTTCTATCCTCCGCTCCTCCGCTCGGCGACCGTGCGCAAGTTCCTCGTGGGCTACGAGATGCTCGGCGAGCCGCAGCGCGACATCACCCCCGAGGCCGCCGCCGAGCGGCTGCGGGCCCTTCCCGAGGTACACTACCGGAGCGCCGCGCCGTGAGCGATGCGCTGCGGGCGCGGGTGGTGAACGAGTTCCACACCCGCTTCGGCGCCGCGCCGGAATTCGTGGCGCGCGCGCCGGGCCGCGTCAACCTGATCGGCGACCATACCGACTACAACGACGGCTTCGTGCTCCCCATGGCCATCGACCGGGCGGTGTGGATTGCCTTCCGCTCCCGCACCGACGGCGAGGTGGTGGTGCATTCGCTGGACTTCGGCGACGTCGCGGAGTTCGACGTGCAGGGTGAGCTGTCGCATTCGACGGGATGGCAGGAATACGTGCGCGGCGTGGCGTGGGCGCTGGCCGACGCCGGCAGCACGCTCCATGGCTGGGAGGGCGTGGCCGCAGGCGACGTTCCGCTCGGCGCCGGGCTGTCGTCGAGCGCCGCCCTCGAGCTTGCGACCGCACGGGTGTTCGCGTCCGCGTCGAGCGTGCCCTGGGCGGCGCCGCGCATGGCGCTGCTCGCCCAGCGCGCGGAGAACCGATGGGTCGGCGTGAACTGCGGCATCATGGACCAGCTCATCTCGGCGGCGGGCGTCGCCGGCCACGCGCTGCTCATCGACTGCCGTTCGCTCGCCACGCGCGCGGTGGTGGTGCCCCACGACGCGGCGGTGGTGGTGCTGGACACCGCGACGCGGCGTGGCCTGGTGGACTCCGAATACAACGAGCGCCGCGAGCGCTGCGAGGCGGCTGCGCGCTACTTCGGCGTGAAGGCGCTGCGCGACGTGGACGACACCATGTTCAACGCGCGCGCCGATGGACTGGACGACGTGACGCGTCGGCGCGCGCGCCATGTCATCGGCGAGAACCTCCGCACGCGGCTGGCGGCCGCCGCCCTGGAGCGGGGCGACGTGAAGACGGTGGGACGGCTCATGGAC
This sequence comes from Gemmatimonadota bacterium, assembly GCA_028287225.1. Classification (GTDB taxonomy): domain Bacteria; phylum Gemmatimonadota; class Gemmatimonadetes; order Gemmatimonadales; family Gemmatimonadaceae; genus AG11. The sequence continues at coordinate 2,152 of JAQBPZ010000200.1, read as the reverse complement.
GAGAGCCATGCGAGCCTGCGCGACGACTTCGCCGTGTCGCGCCGGGAGCTCGACGTGATGGTCACCATCGCGCGCGAGCACGACGGCTGCTACGGCGCGCGCATGACCGGCGCCGGGTTCGGCGGGTGCGCCGTGGCGCTCGTGCGGCGCGACGCGGCGGACGCATTCGCCCGCGACACCGCGCAGCGCTATGAGCGCGCCGTCGGCCTTGTGCCCGCCGTCTACGTGTGTGCCGCCTCGGCCGGAGCGAGCGTCGAGCCGGCCTGAGGCCCTCCCCGCCTACTGGTCGCCGTCGTCGGCCAGGTCGTCGTCATCCACCGTGATGTTGCCCCGCTCCACCTTCTTCTCCGGATACGGCAGGCCGTTCGCGCAGTAGGCGGCGGGGTCGACGCCGCCGAGAAGGGGGCTCGCCGTGTCGTCGCTGCTCCAGCCCGAGCCACCGTTGTCCGTGACGCTCCAGACGAACGTGCTGCCGATCGGGATGCCCGCCGTGAAGCTGCTGCGCGTCACGACGCCCCCCAGCCGCGCCTTGTTGCCGGTGGCATTCAGGCAGACCACGCGGCCGCGGGCGCGCACGACGACGCGCGTGCGGCGCGGGTGCTTCGGGTCGTACCGCACCTCGCGCAGGCGGAAGCGGCCGCGCACCGTGCCATCCTCGTTGGTGACCGCGCTGAACTCGTAGCGGTCCACCACGTTCCGGCTCACCGCGTACTGGATGAGAATGGGGCGCGTGCCGCCCTGCCCCGTGCTCGCCCTGTCGGCGGTAGCGGCGCCCGGCAGCAGGGTGTTGGCCGGCGCGAGATTCTCCGGCGCGCTGGAGAGCGGTGCGTCGGCGCAAGCGGCGGTGGCGCACAGCACGAGCGCCGCGACGAGACTGGACTTCGTCGGCATGGAACCTCCACGGGGTCGTATGACCTGCATCACGGCCGGGGACGGCAAAAAGGGGACCCGCGGCGAACGCAGCCATGGGAAGCTCCGCCGGCCCCTGGACCTGCACGCCGGCCCTCGGCCAGCCTCTGGCCCTGCAAATGCGGTCGAAGAGGCGTCGATCCCTCCGGAGGCTCAGATGCCCACCCCGCTCCGCGTGCACCGCGCGACGTGGTCCCTGCCTGGCGTGCTCGCCATGACGCTCCTCGCGGCGTGCCCCCGACCCGGCCAGCCCGGCGCCGAGACCGGCGTAGTGCCCGACAGCGTGTCGGTCGGGTACGGCAGGGTTTCGCGCGCGCATGCCACCACCGCCTCCGCCATCGTGTCCGGCGACGACCCGACGGCGGCGCACGCCGTGAGCATCGAGGAGATGATCGCCGGACGCGTGCCCGGCGTCGAGGTGACCCGCGCTGGCGCGGGAGGGTACTCGATCCGCATCCGCGGGGTGAACAGGCTCAGCGCCGGTGGCGGCGAGCCGCTCATCATCGTGGACGGATCGCCGGCCACCTATCACGGCAGCGGTGGAGGGCTCACCGGCGTGGTTCCGAGCGACGTGCAGCGCATCGAGGTGCTCAAGGATCCCGCGTCGCTCGCCATCTACGGCTCGCGGGGCGCGAATGGCGTCATCCTGATCACGACCAGGCACGGCAGCTGACGCCGGGGCGCGCCGGAGACGGATAGCGGGCGACATCGGTGTTTGCCGGACACACCGATCCGCCGCAGCGCGCGTCGGCCATGGCGTGATGCTGTCCGGCAGCCGCTGGCACAGCGTGCCATTCGTGGACGGCAGCCTGGGTCAGTCTGCGAATTGCCGCGAGTCGACGACGAGCGAATCGTCGCGATCCCTCCCACTTCCTCCATGAACTGAAGGGTCGCGGAGATTCGCTCACCGTCGGTTCGCAGGCATTCGCGGACTGATCCCCGTGATCCCCGTGATCCCCGTGATCCCCGTGATCCCCGACGCGCGCGAAGATTCACGGGCCGGGAACGCTGGAGTGGGCTGCACCTGCCGATACTCAGGTCATCCCGAGCGCGCGCCCACGTCCCCCCGCATTCATTCGCATTGGAACAGCCACCTCACGCGTCCGCTGATGAGCAGCAGGACGAACGCTTCTTCACGATCGCGATCGACATGCTCTGCCAGCTCGGGTTCAACGGACACTTCAAGCGGCTGAACCCGGCATGGGAGCGCACGCTCGGCTTCACGATCGAGGAGCTGAAGTCG
>JAQBPZ010000185.1 GCA_028287225.1 Gemmatimonadota bacterium | reverse complement strand
GTTGTCGCCCAGCCCACGCTGCGACACGCTGCTGTCCCGTCTTCCCGCCACGATGCTCGCACGCGACTTTCCCGCGCATGCTCCAGTCCCGGATCATTCATGGGAGAACGCCTTCCGGCTGATCTTCCAGGAGCAGGCGGGCGCCTCGCCGGCGCGTTCACCGTCGTCGGGTCAGCGCTGACGCCGGACCAGCCGAACGACCATCTCCGCTGCCGTGCGCACGCGGACCTTGAACGCCGCCGGGAGGAATCGCCTCACCACGTTGGCGGGGGTCGTTCCGTCCGGCAACAGCTGCCGGAATGGCGTGGCCCGCAGGTGGCGCCAGTACTCGCGCTTGTACGGATGCGCATTCAGCAACTGCCACGGCTTCGAGTTGCCGGTGAAGTGCACGATGACGGGCGCATCCAGCGCCTCGGCCATGTCCCGGGCCGAGAACCCGGCTTCGCCCTCCACGTATGGAACGTCGTGGAAGTCGGACTGCACGTTGAACCGTGGATGCAGCGCCAGCCAACGGCCATCGATGACGCCGTTGAGGCCGCACTGGTCCACGAACTCGATCGCATGCGCCTTTCGGCGCACGAACGCGAGCACGCGAGGAGCGAGGCCGTCCGCGCGCCAGCGCACGAGGTTCATCACCATGACGCCGGAGTTGAAGTAGCGTGATCCCGGTGACATCTCGAGCGCCCGGTGCCGCGAGAAGTTCCGGTTCTCCACGGCGGCGACGAATGCATCCCCCAGCGGGGCGTCGCGAAGGGGGCGCACATCCCCACGCACGATGACGTCGGCGTCGAGATACAGCGCCCGGTCGGCGGGCACCTTGTCCGCGCTGAAGAGGCGATAGTAGTTCGACCGCGCGAAGTGATGCGTGAGCACGATGCCGCGCAGGTCATCGTCACGGATGCGAGCGTCCGTGAGCACGTGCCCGTGCTCGCGGGCGATCGCTGCGAGCTTCGCCCAGGTGGAGGGATCGATGTCGGCGTTGAGCACGTGCACCTGGAACCGGACCGCCGGGTTGCTCCGGAACAGCGAGCGCATCGCGACCGCCAGCGGCGCGGCATAGGCACGGTCCGCCGCGAACACGACGTGCATCTCCGCCTCGTCCACCTAGCGCGCCGTCATCCGGAGAAAGCGCATGCGGGGCGGCCGCTGCTCATCGGCCAGCCGCGCGACCACCTCGGACGCGAGCGCAGTGCCGTCAGGGGCGACGTACCGCCGCACCCGGAACGGATAGTCGACGACGGCGTGGATCACGTGCGTCTCCCAGAAGCGCTCGATGAGCAGGTCGGCCACCCCCGGGACCAGAAAGTCGTGGCACTCGACCACCAGGTCGCAGCGGCGCAGCGCTGCACTGCGGCTCGGGTCGAGCAGCTCCCGCTCGTACCCCTCGACGTCGCACAGCACCAGCGAGCGTGGTCCGGCGTGCGCGTCCAGCTCGGCGAAGGTGCACTCCGCCAGCACGCGCACGTTCGGGACGCCGTTCCGGTGTGCCAGCGCGGTGGTGCGCTCGCGCGCCTCGGCATCGATGTCGTAGGCGATGACCTGGCACCCGGGCAGCGCCCGTGCGAGACCCACCGCATAGTACCCCTCGGCGCAACCGACGTTGATGATGACGTCGTACGACCGATGGGTGATCAGCTCCTCGATCCACGGGTGGATTGGTTCCTCGTAGGAGCCCAGCAGCTTCGGCAGCAGTGCGCTCCCCGAGGCGTCGGCGATGTACGCCATGCCGGCGAACGGCCCATTCGCGACGACGTACCGCCCCAGGAGGTGCTCGTCGACGAGCGCCTTCTCTTCGGCGCGGCGCTGCGCGCCGCGTCGGTTCCGCTCCTCCAGTTGCTGCCGGAGGGCCTCCTGGTGCCGCGGCGTCCGGACGTAGGCGTCGCGAAGCAGCGCGTAGGCTCGCGGAAAGCGCGATCGCAGGCGGGCGAGGATCATGTCCGACCGTCTCGTGAGAACCAGTACAGGGGAATCGCGGCACGCACCAGCATGCGGAGCGCACGACGCTGGGAGGGTATGATGGCCGCGAGCACGGTGTGCCCCACCGCGTAGGACAGCAGCGTGGCGTACGCCGCGCCGTCGATGCCGAGACGCGGAATCAGCACGAGGTTCAACGCAATGTTCACGGCCGCGGCATTCAGCTGGAACAGCAGCATCGTCTTGGTGCGGTTCTCCAGGAGCATCCAGCTTGACCAGCCGGAGCCGAAGAACACGAAGCAGCCGGCCCACACCATGATGCGGAGCGCGTTGGCCGCCTCCGCGTACTGCGCCCCGAACAGCATGCGCATCAGCAGCGGTGCCAGCAGGGTGACGGGCAGCGCCATCGCCAGGCCGAGGCCCACGAGCACGTTCATCAGCTTCTGCAGCCGCACGTAGAACAGGGCCTCCGACTGGCGGCGTGTCGTGATGATCGTCGGAAAGATGGACGTCACGATGATGCTCGGAATGAAATAGCCCACCTCGCTCATCCGCGCCGCGGCCGCATACAGCCCGACCTCGCGATCGCTGAGCATCTGGCCGATCATGATCTGGTCGATGCGCATGGCGATCGTGATCGAGATCGACGACAGGATCAAGGGCCAACTGTCCTTGAGCAGCAGGCGCGCCACCCGTGCCGAGAACTCCCACGCGCGTGCCCGCGCCCCCGTCCACCGGTAGGCGATCAGCAGGAAGATGGCGGCGAGCGCGGTCTCGCCAAGCGTCGCCCAGGCGAAGGCGATCACGGACCGCTGCGTGACCAGGAGCAGGATGCGGGCGATGGTCGAGATGCCGAAGGCCACGCCCGCGGCGATGACGGTGTACCGCGAGCGGAGCTCGGACTGGAAATACAGGTCGACGACGGAACTTGCCTGGAAGATGAACGCGCCGGCGGCGATGCCCACCACCCAGAGGGAGCGAGCGTCGTGCGGGCGAAGCACCGCGATCGCGGCGATGGTCACGATCATCGCGAGACCGCCTGCGACCAGCTTCAGGATCGCCGCGGTCCCGAGGAGCACGTTCCGCTCGTCCGGCCGCGTCACCAGTTCGCGCACGACGATGCCGTCCAGCCCCAGTGACGCGAGCGCGGAGAACAGCCCGGTGAACGCCATCGCGAAACTCAGCAGGCCGAACTGGTCCGGCCCCAGATATCGCGCGATCCAGACTCCCACCACGAGCCCGAAGCCCATGCGGAGGAACCGGTCGCCAAGCAGCCACGCGCTGTTGCCGAGTGCGGCCTGGACGGCGGTGCGGCCCGCGAGCCTCCGACGCACGCCGTGCGTCAGGCGGCCCGCGACGCCGGGGCGCAGCGTGATCGGCGGATCGGGAACGGTCACGGAGCGAACGAAGCCAGGTTGCGCGCGACCGGACCGCGTCGCGCGGTGCGAGGCGAGGCGAGGCGCGGTGCGGCGCGGTGCGGCGCCGCAGGGCGCAGTCGGGGAAGGGGCGCCGACGTCAGCCGAGTGCCCGGTAGGCTGCGAGCGTTTCCGTCGCGCAGCGGTTCCAGGTGTACATGGCGCTGCGCGCCCATCCGCGTGCGATCAGCCCGGCTCGCCGTTCGCTGGAATCGAGCAGCGATTCCAGCGCTTCGCGGATCGAGGCGGTGTCGTCGGGGTCGAAGTATGCCCCCGCATTGCCGGCGACCTCGGGCATCGAGCTGGTGTCGCTGCACGCCACGGGGCACCCGAGCGACATGGCTTCCACGATGGGGATGCCGAACCCCTCGTAGCGCGAGGGATAGACCAGCGCGGCGGCCCCCGTGTAGAGTGCCGCGAGCAGGTCGTCGCCACCGGACCGGTGCACGACGTCGTGCTCGCCGAATCCCATGCCCGAGAGCGCGGCCCGCTCTGTGGCCGACATCGGTCCGCCACCGAAGCACACGATGCGCACGTCCTTCCGAAAGCGCGAGCCGGCATGCGCGGTCGCGAAGCCGAGGAAGTTCTTGTAGCCCCCCCGCGCGCCCACGAACAGCAGGTACGGCCCCTCGCCGACGATCTGCGCCGCCAGGAGGCCGCGTGCGTCGAGTACTTCATGTCCGTGGTAGACCACCGACACCCGGTCCGGCGACACGTCGAGCAGCGACAGCACGTCGTTGCGCGTGTTCTCCGAACAGCAGATCACGTGGTCCGCACGCGCCACGGCGAGTCGCTTGCGGCGCGGGATCGGGTCGGTACCGGCCGGTCCTGACGGCAGCACCTCGTTGATCATGTCGTGCACCGTCAGCACGCGCCGCACCCGGCCGCGGTACGTCGGCGTGGCCGAGAAGAAGGTCTCGTGCACGATGTCAGGGCGGAGGCGACGAGCGAGCGGCTCGAACAGCGTGCGATCGACGAGCTCGATCAAGCGGCCGGTCCGCCGCATCGGGCGGACGTAACGCCCCACCACCAGACGCGGGTCGACCTCACGGAGGTGACCATTGGCATGAAGCGGCGCCACGATCGCGGGCGACACCCCCGGCACCCGGGCAAGGAGTTCGGCGATGGCACACACATATCGCGAGATCCCGCCGAAGCGCTGCCCGGCGAAGATCTGGAAGTCGTACGTGATCTGCAACGGCAGGGCGTCAGACGCGCCGGCGCTTCAGGAAGCGCGGAACGGTTTGGTCGAGCAGGTCGAGGAACTCGCGCGTCTCCTCGTCCGGCGTGTGCCTCGCTCGGCCGAACGCCTGCGCGACGAGGGCAAGCAGGATGCCGATGGTCATCCCGGCCAGGCCGCCGAGGATCGCCTTCAGCACGCTGCGGCGCCCCTCGGGACGGACCGGCAGCCGCGGGGGCTCGAGCACGGTGAGCACCGGCGTGCTGCGCACCTCGCGCAGCCGCGCATCCTCGCGCGCCTGCACGAGCGTCGTGTACACCTGCTGGCGCAGCGCCACGTCGCGCTGCAGGCGCTCGCGCTGCAGGGCAAGCTCCGGCGAGCTCGCATAGACGCGGTTCTGCTGCATGAAGTTCTGCAGGCGGTCTTCGGCATCGCGCAGCAGACGCTCGGAGGTGGTCGCCACCGAGTCGGCGAACACGCGCTCGGCGCCAGCCTCCGTCCTGCGACGCTGGACGTTGAACTGGTTCACCCCGCGGATGAGCTGCGTCGCGATGGCAAAGGAAACGCTTGGCCACCGGCTTCGCACGGTGATGTCGACCGCGCCCAGCGCCTTCATCTCCTGCACGCCCACCATCAGGCGCAAGGCATCGAGGCCCCGCTCGATGCGCATGGGACGCGGCCCATCGGGAATCTCCAGCAGGTCGAGCACCGCCGCGCGCCGTCCGTTCTCTTCCGCCACGACCAGGGTATCGAGGAGCACCGGCTCCAGCAGCGAGGGCGACACGAGGAGCCGCGCGTACACGGGGGGGCCCCAGCCAGTGCCACTGCCCGGCACCTTGATACCGAACTGGCTCGCCGCAGCCGCGAGTCCCGAGGCGGGGCTGTCCGTCGTCTGCGGCACGATCGACGCGGTGGCCACATACGTGCGATGGCTGAGGAGCCCGGACAGGAGTCCCAGGATCCCGCCGGTGACCGCGAGCGCGACGATGCGCTTTCTCCATCGCAGCAGGCCGCTGCCGAGGGCGACGAGCGAGATCTCGGGCGTGGCCCGTGGCAGCTCCGGGCGGGGGCGGGCGAGCTCCATCACCGGGCCGTCCGGCCGGCGGCGATGGCGCTCCCCTTCCGGGTGGACGGTCGGCGCGTGGACTTCTGGACGAGTCGGATCATCCTGCAAATGTAAGGCGCCGCCGCCTCGCCGCACATGCCCGCGCGAGCGGATCCGGCGGAGGGGGCATCATCCGTTCACCCGCGATCGACCGCCCCGGGGGATGCGGCCAGGTGGTCGCTCCACGTCTTCGACGTGAGGCGCCGCCGTGTCCAGAACGCGGCCAACCGGTTCGCGCGCAGCAGCAGGCGCCAGCGCATCCGGCTCACCGGCCGATCCGTGATCAGGTGATACGACGCGCCATCGGTCACCAGCACCTTCCCATGGCGGCGGGCGAGCAGCTCGAGGGTCGCGGCGCGGTAGAGCCCGACGTGCTGTCCATGCTCCGCGCCGTAATACCACCAGTCCGCCGGCACCGGCGACGGAATGAGTAGCGTGGACAGCAGAACGTTCGGCGCGACCGCCAGCATCTTCTCCAGCTCGGCGGACGGGTCGACGAAATGCTCGAACGCCTCGAAGGCCGTGACGAGGCCACCGGGCTGGCCCGCGTGCTCGAATCCGCGCGCGAGGAGGTTTTCGCAGAACGCGTCGGACCAGAGCGCGTCGATGCCGTCATCGCGCAGGAGCCGGACGAGGACCCCGTATCCTCCCGCGTAGTCGACGACGGTCGAGTCGAGCGCGTCGAGCAGCCACAAGGTGCCGAGCACGATGCGCGCGTTCGCGAGGTTGCGGGCGATGATGCCGGTGTCGGAGTCGTTGATCGCGCTCCCGTACGCCCGGCCGAGCCAGTACGGCGTCTCGGTCTGGACGTACCGGCACTCCGGGCACTCGAAATACTCGATGTCGAGGTCGAGCGCACGACCGCGCCGCACCGGGAGCGCCATTGCCCCGCACACGCGGCACGCGAGCCCGAGCGTCTGGGCGGGAAGGGGGCTGGGGAGGTTCATGGCTGCCGTGACGGAGCGCCGAGCAGCCGCGCGGCACGCCGCGCGACGCGCGTCAGGAGCGGCGCCCGCTCGAGATACGCGGTCTGCGTGAAGCGATCGGCCGCGCGGTGCCGCGTCATGGTGAGTGGATGCAGCAGCGGAAACGTCATCGCCGTGCTGGGGATGTCGGCCAGGGGACCGGCCTGCGTGGTGTGCGTGGCGCCCTCCCCGAACCCGATGTTCGTGACCAGGTTGACGCGCGGGACGATGCACAGCCGATGCTGCACCCAGCACGAGAAGGTCAGCTGGTAGTCCCAGGTGTCGATCGCGCCGGCGTGAACGGCATCGAAGATGTTGCGCCAGGCGCCGGCGCTCGCGCGGGAGCCGACCACGTCGAGCAGGAGGTCGGTCTGCCGCACCTGCGGCCAGAGAGGAATCGCCACGTCGTAGCTCTTCCAGACACGACGCCAGCTGGCCCACCCCCAGACGTGCGCGTAGCACGAGTAGTAGTAGCTGTCGCCGGTGACCGGCCGCCCGGCTGGCTGGAAATTGATCCCGCTCACCAGCGCGATGCGCTCGTCGTGACGATACCGCTCGAGCAGCGCGTCACAGAAGCGGAAGAACGTGGGATCCGGGAGGCAGTCGTCCTCCAGGATGATCGCGCTTTCCGCCTGCTCGAACACCCACGAGAGGCCGGAGGCGACGCGCGCGCGACACCCGAGATTCACGTCGGAGTACAGAGTGCGGACCTCGCACTCCCAGTCGACGGCGTCGATGACCGCGCGCGTCCTCGCGCAGAGCTCGGCCTCCCCGGGACGCGAGGGCCGTGGACCGTCCGCGACGACGAGCAGCCGGGCCGGCCGCGCCATGGCGATGCGCTCGAACACGCGCGCCGTCGTGTCCGGCCGGTTGAAGATGAAGAAGGCAATCGCTGCCGCGCCACCCTGCGCGTCGGCCGCCTGAGTCGGACTGGGTTCAACCACGATGGTGCGGATTGAGGCTCATGTCGTTCCGGGCGCTCGGACACCGGAGACGCTCGCTAAACGTATCGGCGCCGACCGGCACGGGCCACTCTCGGCGCGGCGTGCGGCGTGCGGCGCCCGGCTACAGGGTATATCCGCCGTCGATCGTGAGCACGGTGCCCGTCACGGACTTCGCCGCGTCGGACAGCAGGTACGCACAGGCGACGCCGACGTCCTCGCTGGAGATCACGCCGAGGAACTGCTTCTGCAGATGCTCGAACTGGCCGGGCAGCTCGTCCTGCGCCTGGGCGAGCATTGGCGTCTCCACATAGCCGGGCGCGACGCAGTTCACCCGGATGCGCTTGGGGCCGAGCTCCTCGGCGGCGGACTTGGCGATGGAGTGCAGCGCGCCCTTGGAGCCGCCGTATACGACGAGTCCCTTGGTGCCGACGAAGGCGGCCGCGGAGGACAGCATCACGATGGCGCCAGCCTCGCCCACCACCCCCTTGGCGCTGAAGCCGCGAAGCAGCATCAGCGACGCGTGGAGGTTGGGGACGAGCAAGTGGTCGATGTTGCGCCGGTTCATCGCGCGAATGGAGGAGCTGCCCCCCATGCCCGCCGAGTGCACCAGGCCGTGCAGCGGTTCCCCGGCGCGGGCGCGCACCGCCTTGAGCCACTCCGGGATCGCATCCACGTCGGACAGGTCGAACGGTTCGCTCAGGTGCTCCTCGGGCCGTTCCATCGACGCGCGCGTCTCTTCGAGCGCATCCGCGCGGCGTCCCGAGAGGACCACGCGCGCTCCGAGCTTCGACAGTACCACGGCGGTGGCGCGGCCGATGCCGGAGGAGGCGCCGGTGACGACGCACAGGCGGCCGGTGAGCTGCAGGGGGTTGTAGGAGGTCACTGACGCGGGATCCCGATCACGTGCGCCGTGCGCAGCTTGAGGGTCAGCGCCGCACCTGCCCAGGAGAGGCCGACCCCGAAGCCGGCGAGCACGGCGGTCGTCCCCTCCGGTGCGAGCGCCTCGTCGCGGATGGCGTCGGCGATGAGCAGCGGGATCGTGGCCATGGAGGTGTTGCCGAACTTGCCGATGTTGATCGGCAGCCTGTCGCGCGGAATGCCCGACTTCTTCGCGAGAGTCTGCAGGATGAACGCGTTGGCCTGGTGGAACAGGTACTGCCGAGCATCGTCGATCTCCCACCCGCGCTGCGCGAGGGTGGACCGGATGAGGGGTGGCACGCGCTTCAGGGTGAAGTTGAAGACAGCGAGCCCGTCCATGTACAGGTCCATCTGGGAGCGCTCGTTCCCTTCCTCGTCGCGCACGCGGACGGCCAGCTCCGGTGTGGCCCGATGACGGTATCCGCCGCCGGGGATCATGAGCTGCGACACTCCGGTTCCATCGGTGGCGAGCACGAACGCCATCGGCTCGGCGCCCTCCTCGAACTCGAGCGCGGTCGCTGAGCCCGCGTCCCCGAAGAGCATCGCGACGGAACGGTCCAGCGGCGAGGCGACGACGCTCGAGGTGTCGCCCGCCAGGAGGAGAACGCGTCGGCAGGTGCCACTCGCGATCGCCTGGCTGGCGTTCCAGAGGCCGTAGACGTAGCCCGAGCACCCCATGCCCACGTCGTATGCAAGGCATTCGTCGCCGAGGCCCAGCTTGCCGTGCGCGATGCACGCGGTGGCCGGCGCGAAGTGATCGGGATTCTGGGTCACCATGATGATCCCGTCGATGCTGTCGCGGGACCACCCCAGGTCCTCGAGGAGGCGCTCGGCCGCCGCGGTACAGAGATCGCCCGCCGTCTGACCCGGTCCCACCCGGTACACGTGCGCCAGCCCCACGGTCTTCGCGATCTTCGCGACGTCGAGGGGATCGAACGCGCTTCCGGTCTCGGCCACGGGGATCGGCTCGCCGGGCACCGCGCACACGACGCCACGCAGCGCGACGTTCCGGATCGTTGCCTTCGCCATCTATCGCTCCATTGGAACAGGAATCTCGCGTCCCGCAGCTGGCGCGGGCGTCGCACCGAGCGCCGCCATGTATGCGTCGCGGAAGGCGACGAGCCGCTCCTCCTCGTCACTCAGCAACCCGGCGCGACTCGTCTGCCGCAGCCCGCGCTGGACGCCTTCGCAGATGACCTGGTCCTCTTGGAGGGTGGTCACGTTGAACACCCGGGCGCTGTCATAGAGCACCTCGAGCATCGCCGGACGCAGTCGCGAGTCCTCGGCGGGCGCCGCGTGGAAGAGCTGACTCACCATGCGGGTGCGCCCCGGCGCCACGGCGTGGTGGTACTGCACGCTCGAGACGATGCCGTGCGATGTGGACGTCAGGAAGTTTGGAAACACGAACTGGTGAAAGTACCCGTCCGGCTGGAAGCGGCGCTGCGCGAAGTTCGCGCGCAGCTTCTGGACCTGCATGTTCTGCTCGTCGTCCACGTGTCCGAGATAGGCGGAGTGGGGCCCATCGAAGCGGAAGTCGAGTCCCGTGAGTCCCATCGGCTTGAAGGTCGTGGGATGCACGAAGCCCACGTGATACGCCTCGAGCGTGTTTTCCACGACGACCTTCCAGTTCGCCTCGATGTTCCACTCGGTGCGATCGATGCGCACGTCGAGCCCAGCCGACATTGCCACGAGGGTCTCGGCGACCGGGCCCAGCTCCTGTTCGAGCGTGGGTCCCGCGTCGGCAATCCGCACGAATGTGAACTTCCCGCAGGTCGCGACCTGGAACCGGCGCAGTCCGAGGTCGGGGATCTTGGACTTGAGGTCCTTGAAGTAGGGGCGGCTCGGAATGCCGGTGGGCACTCCCTCGCCGTTGTACGCCCATCCATGATAGGGGCAGCGCAACGGCCCGTTGCCGGACGCGTCGTGGCGGATCTGGCTGAAGCGATGGGAGCACACGTTGAGGAACGCGCGCAGCTCCCCGTTGAAGTTCTGCACGATCACCGAATACGCGCCCACGTCCACGCACACGTAGTCATTGTGCCGCTCCAGGTCGTGCGTCATTCCCACGAACTGCCACTGCGTGTGGAAGATCGCCGCGCGCTCCTGCTCGAACACCGCCTCGTTGTGGTAGTACCGCGCTGGAATCGGTTGCATTGCTGACCCGGATGACGTTAGAGCATGACCTTGGCGGGCACGCCGACGACGGTGCGCTCGGTCGCGACGTTCCGCATCACCGCGCTCCCGGCGCCGACCGTCGCGAACGCGCCCACCCGCTTGCCGGGCAGCACGGAGGCATGGCTGCCGAGGAAGACGCCGCGCTCGAGGTGCACGTGACCCGTCACGTCGCAGTACGAGCTGATGGTGCATCCGTCCTCGACGACCGCGTCGTGCCCGGTGGTGCAATTGAAGTTCATGGCCACGAAGTCGCCGATGGTCACGTCGACGCTGACGGTCACGTATTGCGCCATCACCACCCCGGATCCCACGCGGGAGCGTGGGCCGACCACGGCGGAGGGGTGCAGAATGTTCACGAACTCTCCCCCGAGTGCCCGCACGGCCTCGCAGACGGTCAGCTTCGTACGGGGGCTGCCGATCGCCGGGCAGTAGACCAGGCCCGGCTCAGGCCGGTGGCCGCGAATCGGGCCGAGGTATGGCAGCCCGAGGCCCGGCCGCCGCGCGGTGGCCTCGTCGTCATCGAGGTAGCCGCCCAGCTCCCAGTCTCGCGAGTCGTCCGGAATGAGCGACGCGATCCACTCGAGCTCCTTCGCGAAGTCCCCACCGCCCAGCAGTACGAGCTTTCGACGCACGCGATCTCCCCCCTCGCCTGTCCAGCCCGCCCGGGACCCTGGCCGGCGCCCGCAACCGGCGGGCGGCGCCACGGGGTCCCGGGCACGTAAGCTGGGAAGTTACATGAGGTTCCCCATTTCTCAACCAGTGGACCTCGCTGGGCCGGCCGTGGTACGACCTTGGCACAAGGCTCGATGAAGTCGTTAGTTTTCGCTGTCCGACCGGCCAGATGACCTTCATGCGGCCGGCAGGCACGCTCTTCATGCACCGCGGATTCCCGATACCATGACACATACCGAAGCGCTCGCGCTCGTTGCCGAAGCCGTCGAGCTGGACCCCTCGGCGCTTGCCCCCGAGATGCGCATCAGCGACATCGAGGACTGGTCCTCCCTCACGTGGCTGACCCTGATGTCGCTCGTCGACGAGAAGCTGAACACGCAGCTCTCGGCCAAGGAGATCAAGTCGTTCTCCACGGTCGGCGACGTGCTCGCCTGGCTCGAGTCGAAGGCCCTCGCGGCCTGATGACCCCGCACGAGGGCGGTGACCGCGTCCCCGCTAGCGCGTACCTCACCGCCATCGCGCGCGCGCTGCCCGAGGCGATCGTCACCAACGCGGACCTCCAGGCCGAGAACCCCGACTGGGACCTGTCACGCATCGGCGGGAAGACGGGCATCGCGGCCCGGCACATCGCCGGACCCGACGAGACCGCGTCCGACCTGGGCTTCCAGGCGGCGTCGCGACTGTTCGAGGCCATGCCCGAGGCGCGTGCCACGGTCGACTACCTCCTCTTCTGCAGCCAGAGCCCCGACTACGTCCTGCCGACCACGGCGTGCCTGCTCCAGGATCGCCTGGGTCTGTCGACGGATTGCGGCGCGCTCGACTTCAACCAGGGCTGCTCGGGATACGTCTACGGCCTCAACCTCGCCCAGGCACTGATCGTGTCCGGCCAGGCGCGGAGTGTCCTCCTGATCACGGCCGAGACGTACTCGAAGCTCATCCACCCGCGGGACCGGTCGGTGCGCGTGCTGTTCGGGGACGCCGCGACGGCCAGCCTGATCACGGGGGAGCCGGGTGGGGCCCGCATCGGCGCCACGGTGCTCGGCACCGACGGCAGCGGCGCGCGCCACCTGATGGTGCCGGCCGGCGGAGGACGCCAGCCGTCGTGCGCGGCCACGAAGGCCGAGACGACCGACGAGCACGGGATGACGCGGACCCTCGAGCACCTGTACATGGACGGGCAGGAGCTCTTCCTGTTCACGCTGAAGCGCATTCCCGAGCTCGTGAGCGCCACGCTCGCACGTGCCCGGCTCAGCGCGGACGACGTGCGCTGGTTCGTCTTCCATCAGGCCAACGCCTTCATGAACACGCACCTGCGGACCAAGCTGCACATTCCCGCCGAACGTGCGCCCATGTACCTGGAGACGGTGGGCAACACGGTGAGCAATACCATCCCCCTCACCCTGCATCATGCCGGCGGCGACTTCCAGCCTGGCCATCGCGTGATGTGCGTGGGCTTCGGTGTCGGATACTCGTGGGGAGCCTGCGTGCTCGACTGGGACACCGTGCGGATGGTCTGACGTCGCGCTCCCGGTGGCCGAGGACGGCCCCGGGACGCGCGGTGCGCTATCTTCATGGGATGGTCGAGGCCGGCGTCAGGCGGCGCCGTGGCCGGGCGACCCGGTGCTCATCTCCTGCTCCCTATGTGCGGAATCTCCCTCTGCTGCGTTCCCACCGCTGACGACCCGTCGGGCACCATCGCGCGAATGGTGGCCACGATGGATCATCGCGGGCCCGACAGCAACGGCGTGTACCTGGGCGGTCACGGCGCCCAGGTGCTGGCAGTGGGACACAACCGACTGTCGATCATCGACCTGACCGACTGCGCCGCACAGCCGATGCGCAGCGCCGACGGCAGGTACGTGCTGATCTACAACGGGGAGGTCTACAACTACAAGGAGATCGCCCAGCAGCTCGAGCCCGGTGACCTCGAGGAGCACTCCACCGGGGACACCGCCGTGGTGCTGGCCAGCCTGCTGCGCTGGGGGCCGGCGGCGTTCGAGAAGTTCAACGGCATGTGGTCGCTCGTCCTGCACGACACCTGGGAAGGCACGCTGCTCATTTCGCGTGACCGTTTCGGGAAGAAGCCCCTGTACTACTTCCAGGATGGCGACGCGTTCTACCTCGCCTCCGAGGTGAAGGCGATCCTGGCAGCCGCGGGGCGCCGCTTCGCGATCAATCCCCGCGTGGCCATCCCGTTCCTCACGCGCGGGCTCCTGGACACCTCCAACGAGACGTTCTTCGAGGGCATCCTCCAGTTTCCGGCCGCGAGCTGGCAGCGGCTGCAGCTGGATTCGTCGCCGCGCATCGGGGAGGACACGATCCGGTTCTGGCGTCACCCCGTGGAGCTGGCGCATCCGCCCGAGCCCGGCGCGGTGTCCCCCGCGGCGATTCGCGAGCTCTTCGTCGACAGCGTCCGCCTGCGCCTGCGCAGCGACGTGCCGCTCGGCGTGCTCCTCTCCGGCGGCATCGACAGCTCGGCCATCGTGGGTGCCATCGGGGCGATGGGCATGCTCGACAACGTCACGGTGCTGAGCGTGGTGAGCGACGACCCGGCGAGCACCGAGGAACCCTTCATCGACATCATGTCGAGACACGCCGGCGTTGCGACGCACAAGCTCAACGTGTCCGACGATCCACAGGCGCTGCTCGATCGGGTGCCCGACTGCTGCTGGCACAACGACCAGCCCCTGGCCGCGGTGTCGTGGCTGGCCCACATGGGACTGATGGGCCGCGCCGCGGACCTCGGGATCAAGGTGCTGCTCACCGGACAGGGCGCCGACGAGCAGCTCGGCGGCTACAACAAGTTCCTGTGGTTCCACCTCCAGGAGCTGGCGCGGGCCGGCCGGTTCGGAGCGGTCGCGCGCACCCTCACGCAGTTCTCGAGGAACAGCAACACGCTGCGCGAGTTCAGCGTGAGCGAGGCGATGCGCTACGTCGGCAGCCGTCGGCTCTCCACCGATACCTTCATCGCGGCAGCCCATCGCGACACCGACACGGTGCAGCTCGGGCTGCAGGGCTCCTATGCCCATCGGGAGTGGATCGACCTCACCCGGACCTCGATTCCCGTGCTGCTGCATGTTGAAGACCGGCTCTCGATGAGTCGCTCGATCGAGATGCGCGTCCCGTTCCTCGACTATCGACTCGTGGAGCTTCTCGCCCGCGTTCCTGCCTCCGAGAAATTCGAGGGCGGGTGGACGAAGTCGATCTTCCGCAAGGCGATCGCGGGCCTCGTGCCCGACGAGATTCGCTACCGGAAGGACAAGAAGGGTTTCAACGTCCCGGTGGAGCAGTGGATGCGCGGCGCGTTCAGCGAGCCGGTGGACGCGCTGTTCCGCTCCGACCTCCTCATGGAGCGCCTGGGCTTCGTGGATGCGGACCGGCTTCGCTCTGCCTACGGGCGCTATCGCGCGGGCGGCGGCTACCTGAACGGACGGCACTTCTTCCGGGCGTACACCTTCGAGCTCTTCCTTCGGCGGTTTGCCGATTTCATCGAGGTCTAGCCTCATCCGCTGGCGGAGCCGCCTCATGCGCGTCGTGTACCTGCATCAGTATTTCCTCACTCCCGACATGGCCGGCGGCACCCGCTCGTACGAGATGGCGCGGCGGCTGGTGCGCGACGGGCACGAGGTCCACATGGTCACCACGGATCGCGAGCCGGCCGGAAACGGGCCCCGGTGGCGGGAGACGCATGAGGCGGGCATCCACGTCCACTGGGCACGCGTCCCGTACCGGAACGACATGGGCTTCTTGGCCCGCATGCGAGCCTTTCTCACTTTTGCGTTCGCATCCATCGGCCGTGCCGCCGCGCTGCGCGGCGACGTGATCCTCGCGACCAGCACGCCGCTCACGATCGCTATCCCCGCCCTGGTGGTGTCCGCCTGGAAGCGTGTGCCATTCGTCTTCGAGGTGCGCGACATGTGGCCCGATGTCCCCATCGCCATCGGGGCACTGCGCAACCCGCTGCTGGTGTGGCTCGCGCGCCGGCTCGAGCTGATCACGTACCACCGGGCGCGGCGCGTGATCGCGCTGGCGCCCGGCTTCAAGGACGACATCGTCGCGAAGGGCATCCCGGCGGAGAAGGTGTCGGTGATCAGCAATGGTTGCGACCTGGAGCTGCTCGCGACTGCGTCCGGCGAGAGCGCACCGCGCCGCGACTACCCCTGGCTGGGGCACCGGAAGCTCGTCCTCTTTGCCGGCACCGTCGGCCAGGTGAACGGCGTGGACTACCTCGTGCGCCTGGCGGCTCGCGTACGGGCCATCGATCCCGAGATACGGTTCGTGGTCATCGGGGAAGGCCGCGACGTGCCCAAGGTACGCCAGCGGGCGGCCGAGGCAGGATTGCTCGACACGAGCTTCTTCCTGTTCGACGCGATGCCCAAGCGGCAGATCGTGCCCTGGCTGCATGCCGCGAACCTGTTCGTGTCCCTGTTCACGGGTCCGCGTGTGCTCTGGAAGGATACCGTCCAGAACAAGTTCTTCGACGCCCTCGCGGCCGGAAAGCCCATCGCGAGCAACTTCGATGGATGGCAGGCGCGTCTCGCCGAGCGCGTCGGGATCGGCCTGACGCTGGACCCCACGGATGACGAGGGCACCGCGCACCGGCTCGTGGCGGCGCTCCAGAACGACGACTGGCTGGCGGGGGTGCCCGTTCGCGCCGCAGCACTGGCGCGGGGGGAGTTCGACCGTGAGCACCTGTACCAGAAGCTCCGCGTCCTCCTCGAGTCGGTCGTGAGCCGCGCGGGATCGGACATCGCGATGGCCTGACAGTCCCGTCCGGCACATGCCTTGCCCTCTCGATGCCTCGGCCCTTGCCATTCTCCAGCCCCTCCCCCGTTTGCCCGCTCTTTCCGACCGACTCTCGAAGGGACTGAAGGAGCGCGCGCAGACCGCCCAGGCCTACTTCTCCCTGGCCGGCAAGGCGCTGCGCTTCG
>JAQBPZ010000079.1 GCA_028287225.1 Gemmatimonadota bacterium | reverse complement strand
CAGGAGGACGACAATATTGATTTGACTCCCGGTTACAGCGGCAGAGACGTCAGATCTCTGCCATGGATCGAATTCGGCTGCGCGCCGGACGGAATTGGAGTGCGCACGCGGATTGAACGGCGTGCGCCCCACAGCCCTGCCTACTGCACCGCGTTGATCATGTCGAAGATCGGCAGGTACATCGCCACCACCATGCCGCCGACCACCACGCCGAGGAACACGATCATCACCGGCTCCATGAGGCTGAGGAGGTTGGACACCGCGGCGTCCACTTCCTCGTCGTAGAAGTCGGCGATCTTGGAGAGCATCTCGTCCAGGCCACCCGTCTGTTCGCCGACGGCGATCATGCTGATGACCATCGGCGGGAACACCGCCGACTTCTGGAGCGGGGCGGCGATCGTCTCACCGCCCGCGATGCTCGTGCGGCTCTCCATGATCGCGTCGGAGATGACGCGGTTGCCCGCCGTCTTGGCCGTGATCTCCAGCCCGTCGAGAATCGAGACGCCCGAGCCGATGAGGGTGCCCAGCGTGCGGGTGAAGCGCGACACCGCCGACTTGCGGAGCACGTCGCCCAGCACCGGCATCTTCAGCATGAGGCGGTCGATGACCAGCTTCCCGTCGTTCGTGGCGTAGTACTTCTTGAACGACCAGACGCCGGCGAAGCCGAGGGCGATGACCGCCCACCAGTAGCCGGTGAGGAACTTGGACATCGCGATGACGACGCGCGTCGGCATCGGGAGCGCCAGGCCCACCGACGCGAACATCTTCTCGAACACCGGGATGACGAAGATGAGCAGCACGCAGATCGCGATCGCGGCGACGCTCGAGATGACGCCCGGGTAGATCATGGCGCCCTTCACCTTGCGGACGAGGGCGTCGTTCTTTTCCATGAACGTCGCGAGACGCATCAGGATGGTGTCCAGGATACCACCCGCCTCGCCGGCGGCGACCATGTTGACGTAGAGGTCGGTGAAGGCCTTGGGGTGCTTGCCCAGGGCGTCGGCGACGGTGTGGCCGGACTCGACGTCGAACACGACGGCGAGCGTCACCTCCTGGAGCGCCGGGTTCTCGCTCTGCTTCGCGAGGATGTCCAGCGCCTGCACGAGCGGCAGGCCGGCGTTGATCATCGTGGAGAACTGGCGCGTGAAGATCACGACGTCGCGCATCGAGATCTTGCCCGAGTTCTTCTTCTTCTTCGCGACCGCCTTGGCCTCGTCGATCTTGACGACGTTGAGCCGCTGCCGCCGGAGCTGCGTGACGACCTCGTCGCGGTTCGGCGCCTCGATGGTCGCGGTCTTGAGATCGCCGTTGAGGGCGCGCGCGGTGTATGTGAAGGCTGGCATGGGTTTCCTCGTGTTGGACCGAATGACTGCAGGGCGGCAGGACAGCAGGACAGGAGGAGCGAAGACCGGCAGGCAGCGGTCCTGCCGTCGTCCAGTCGTACGGTCCGACTATCTCTTTCCCGCCATCGCGCCGGCGGGCTTCTTCGCCGCCTCGTCCTCGGGGCTCTGGCCGATCATGCGCAGGAACTCGTTCGGGTCGTGCGACGCGCGCAGGCATTCCTCCAGCGCGACCTCGCGATTGATGTAGAGGTTGTAGAGCGCGTCGTTCATGGTCTGCATGCCGAACTTCTTGCCGGACTGCATGGTGCTGTAGATCTGGTGGATCTTGTCGTCGCGGATCAGCGCGCGCACGGCGGGGGTGACGACGAGGATCTCCGCGGCCATCGCGCGGCCGCGGCCCTTGGCCTTCGGCAGCAGCGTCTGGGTGATGACGCCCTCGAGCACGAAGGCGAGCTGTGCGCGCACCTGGCTCTGCTGGTGGCTGGGGAACACGTCGATGATGCGGTTGATCGCCTCGGCCGCGCTGTTGGTGTGCAGCGTCGCGAACGCGAGGTGACCGGTCTCCGAGATCGTCAGCGCGGCCTGGATCGTGTCCAGATCGCGCATCTCGCCGATGAGGATGACGTCGGGGTCCTGGCGCAGGGCGTACTTGAGCGAGGCCTGGAACGACTTGGTGTCGGTGCCGACCTCGCGCTGGTTGACGATGCAGCCCTGGTGCCGATGGATGAACTCGATCGGGTCCTCGACCGTGATGATGTGCCCCTTCCGCTCCTTGTTGATCTTGTCGATCATCGCGGCGAGCGTCGTCGACTTGCCCGAGCCCGTGGGACCGGTGACGAGGACGAGGCCGCGCGGACGCTCGGCCATCTTCCGGATCACGTCCGGGAGGCGGAGGTCGTCGAAGGTCTTGATGGAGAAGGGGATCTGCCGGATGACCATCGAGACGCAGCCGCGCTGCTTGAAGCAGTTGCCACGGAAGCGCGCGAGGTTCTGGATGCCGAACGAGAAGTCCAGCTCGTCCTCCATCTCGAAGCGCTTCTTCTGGTTCTCGGTCAGCACGGAGTACGCCAGCTGCAGCGTATCCTTGGGCGACATCACGAACTCGAGGTTCGAGTTCTGGATCTCGCCATCGATGCGCATCTTGGGACGCTCGCCCGCGGTGATGTGCAGGTCGGACGCGTCCCGCTCGATCATCTCCTCGAGCAGGATGCGCAGGTTGATGCCGGTGGCGGCTGGAGCAGTCATTGGGCCTGGCTACAAAGTGTGCGGAGGGACGCGGTGCCCTGCGGAAAGGACGAGCGAGCGGGAGAGACGGTACAAGAGACGCCGGACCGCCCCAGCGCCGCGGGGCTGTGGCTTGAGGCATACGCGAATCGCGCGAATCGACAGTGCGAATCAGCGCGGATGAACCCGCGGAAACGCCCCGCAAGCCGTCGATTCGTGGAGCTCGCGCCGTTGAAATTCGCTGAATTCGCGTACGCCGGCGAGCACCAGCCACCCGGCGCAACGAACAGGACGCCTACGCGGTCGTCTCGCGAACGACCTGCTCCAGCGTCGTGATCCCCTTCATGATCTTCATCCAGCCGTCCATGCGCAGCGTCAGCATCCCCTCGTCCACGGCGGCATCGCGGATCTCCGCCGCGCCGACGTTCTGGAGGATCAGCTTCCGAAGCATGGGACTCATGGGCATCACCTCGTACACGCCCTGACGGCCCTTCATCCCCGTGCCGGCGCAGGCGTCGCACCCCTGCCCCTTGAAGAAGGGGAGGTCCATGACGCGCGTGTCGAGGTTGATGTCGACCAGGAGGGGCGCCGCTTCCTTGGTGGCGCGAGCCTTGGCGTTCTCGATGGTCTCTTCCGTGAACCGCAGATCGCGCAGGGTCGTCGTCGTCTTCACCTTGGCGACGTCGAACTCCACATCGCTCGGCGTGTACTGGATCTTGCAGCTGCCGCAGATGCGGCGCAGGAGGCGCTGCGCGAGCACGAGGTTGAGCGCCGAGGCCACGTTGAAGGGCTCGAGCCCCATGTCCATGAGGCGGGTGACCGTCTCCGGCGCGGAGTTCGTGTGCAGCGTGGAGAGCACCATGTGCCCGGTGAGCGCGGCCTTGATGGCGATGCCGCCGGTCTCCAGGTCGCGGATCTCGCCGACCATGATGATGTTGGGGTCCTGCCGGAGGAACGCCTTCAGCGCGGCGGCGAAGGTCATGCCGATCTCGGTCCGCACGAGGACCTGGTTGACGCCGTAGAGGTTGTACTCCACGGGATCCTCGGCCGTCATGATGTTGACGTCGATGTTGTTGACCTTGCTCAGCGCGGAGTAGAGCGTCGTCGTCTTGCCCGACCCGGTCGGCCCGGTCACCAGGACCATGCCGTACGGGTTCGACACCGCCTCCATCAGGTCCTTCTCCGCCTTGGGCTCGATGCCGAACTTCTCGAGGTCGAGCGTCAGGTTTCCCTTGTCGAGGATCCGGAGCACGATCTTCTCGCCGAAGAGCGTGGGCAGGGTCGACACGCGATAGTCGATGACCTTCTTGCCCATCTTCAGCTTGATGCGCCCGTCCTGCGGCACGCGGCGCTCGGCGATGTTGAGCGAGGCCATGATCTTGAAGCGCGAGATCAGCGCCGCCTTCAGCTTCATCGGCGGCTTCATGACCTCCATGAGCGCCCCGTCGATGCGGTAGCGGACGCGGATGTCGAACTCGAAGCACTCGAAGTGGATGTCCGAGGCGCCGCGCTTCACCGCATCCGTCAGGATGGCGTTGAGCAGCTTGACGACCGGCGCCTCGTCCACCTGCGCGCTGAGCGCGGCGGCGGAGGTCTCCTCCTCCTTCGTGTCGACGA
Organism: Gemmatimonadota bacterium; assembly: GCA_028287225.1. Lineage (GTDB taxonomy): Bacteria > Gemmatimonadota > Gemmatimonadetes > Gemmatimonadales > Gemmatimonadaceae > AG11. Next base: position 1,047 of record JAQBPZ010000079.1, on the reverse strand, counting down.
CCTCGACCTCGCCTTCCATGTCGTCGATGACGCTGAGCAGGTCGTTGACCTGCGCCTCGGCCGCGTTCTCGTACAGCTTCTCGATCTGGCTCTTGAGCGTGAACTCGCCGCCGATGACGGGGAAGATGTCGTAGCGCGTGATGAACTTGAGGTCCTCCAGGACACCCAGGTTCGTCGGGTCGGCCATCGCGACGGTGAGCGTCCGCCCGTCGCGCTTGAGCGGAAGGACGAGATGCTTGATCGCGAGGTCAGCGGGGATCAGCTTGGCGATCCGCGGATCGACCTCGAAGCGGGTGAGGTCCACCGCCGGCATCTTGAACTGCCGGGCCAGCATCTTCGTGAGGTCCGTTTCGGCGATGAAGCCGAGCTTGACCAGGTTGTAGCCGACGCGGGTGCCGTTCTGCCGCTGCTCCTGGAGCGCCTTCTCCAGCTGCTCGCGCGTGATGAGCCCCTCGCGGACGAGGAGATCGCCAAGACGTTCGGTGGTAGCAGCGGGTGCAGCCATGGGAGCAGGCGGGGGCGTCGGAAACGGCTCGAACCGGAGCAGACGCTGAGCGGCTCGGCAACGGCACCGACGCGCGAAAGCACCTGAACGGCTGGTGCCCGGCCATGGAATGGCCAGGCGCGGAACGAGGGGATCGGCGCCTCATGGACGACGATTCCCCGCGGTGATGGACGCCGCACGTCCTGAAAAGGTTACGCGAGGCGCAAGGCGCCGCAGGGTCGCCGGACCCATCCCCCGGACCCGCCCCAGCCCGGCGAGCGAGCGGAACGGGCCGAAAGAGTCCCGGTTGGCCAGGATCCTCGCCGCGGTGCCCGGCCCGATCCGCGGGAGGCGGTCGAGCTCCTCGGCCGTGGCGACGTCCAGATCGATGGGGAGGGAGTCAGGTCCGCCGACAGTGGGGGCCCGGCGCGATCCGGGCGCGCCGGGCGCACCCGGCGCCGCCGGCCCGAGATCGATGCGTGCCGAGGGCGGCGGGTAGCCGTTGATCCAGCCCGCGCGCGGGTCGTACAACGAGGAGGCCCCCTGCGGCCGGTCGCGGCGCG
>JAQBPZ010000348.1 GCA_028287225.1 Gemmatimonadota bacterium | reverse complement strand
CGCATGAAGTCCATGTAGTGCTCCTTCCCGTCGCGCCGGATCCACACCTTGAGCCGCTCGGAGAGCGCGTTGACGACCGACACGCCGACGCCATGCAGGCCGCCCGAGACCTTGTAGGTGTCCTTGTCGAACTTGCCGCCGGCATGGAGCACCGTCATCGCCAGCTCGACGCCGGGAATCTTCTCGATGGGATGGATGTCCACGGGGATGCCGCGCCCGTTGTCCTCCACCGTGATGGAGTTGTCGGCGTGGATGATCACGTTCACGAGGTTCGCATAGCCCGCGAGCGCCTCGTCGATGGAGTTGTCCACGACCTCGTACACGAGGTGGTGCAGGCCGCGCTCCGACGTGGAGCCGATGTACATGCCGGGGCGCTTGCGCACGGCCTCGAGTCCCTTGAGCACCGTGATCTGCCCTGCGCCGTACTCCTTCGGCGTTGCTGCGTCAGTCGTCTTCGTCATGAACTCTCACACCCTGAAAATGTCGCGATCGTCCCACCGAACAGGACCCGAACAGGCGGTCCTCGCATAGACTGTGGAATCTAACGGAAAAGCGCCGAAAAAGCAAACCCGGCACTGATGTGTAACCTCATAAGTGGCAACGACTTATGGCGCTGCTCACGCCGCCTGCGCACGCGGTGGCGCTTCCGATGCGCACCCGCGCTCCGTGCGCGGCGAACTCCGCCGCCCATGCCGCGCCACGCGGTCGGCAGGCGGCACGCTGGCGTTTGGTTGCATCCCGAAACAGGGACTCCTACACTCGCGACATACATCACCTCGGAGTCACGCCATGCGCACCCGCACTCGCTCCCGCTTCCTCGTTGTTCCACTCGCCGCCGCTGCACTCTCGGCCTGCTCGGCCGACGTCATCACTCGCGCGCCGAGCGTCGCCGCCGGCGTCGCCGCCAGCGTCGCCGCCACCGGCGACGTCACCGCCAGCAGGCGCGCGAGCGGGCAGACGATCACGATCACGGACGCGGACGTCGCGCGTCAGCCCGAGAACACGCCGCCGACGCGCAACTGGGTGCTCTATACCCGCGCGCTCGGCACGGGTGTCTTCCGCGTGGGCCCCGGGACCCCGCCACTCGGCATCGGCAGCCTGGAGCTCTCCACCCCGACCAGCGCCGACAAGGTCACGCTGTTCAACTACGACGAGATAGGCACGCGTCTCTCCGCCGTGTCGTCGATGAGCTATGCGACGTACCGGACGTCGGGCAGCCTGCAGCAGGTGGCCGCGCTCAACATGGAGATCGACTACAACGGCCCGGCGGCGCCCGGCGGCTTCTCCACGCTGGTGTTCGAGCCGGTCTACAACCCGGCCCAGGGCGCCGTCGTGTCCGGCCAGTGGCAGACGTGGGACGCGTACAATGGCGGGCAGGCGATCTGGTGGTCGACGAGGCCCATTCCCGGTGTGTGCGCCTTCACCTGCTACGTCACCTGGAACCAGATCGTGGCTGCGAATCCGAATGCAACGATCCTCGGCGGGTTCGGGATCAACCAGGGCAGCGGCAACCCCGGTCTCGTCACCGCCGTCGATGCGCTGCACTTCGACACGCCGTCGCGCTCCGTCACCTGGAACTTCGAGCCGTACCGCACGCCGGCCAGCAAGGACGACTGCAAGAACGGCGGATGGCGGACGGTGAAGCGCGCGGACGGCACCTCGTTCAGGAACCAGGGCGAATGCGTCTCGTCCGTCGATCACCGGGAAGATTCCGACCACGGGGACCAGTCCGGTCACCACGACCAGTCCGATCACGGAGATCACGCGGACGACGGGCACTCGCGCGATCATTGAGTCCGTCAGGAGGCGCGACGAACCCGTCGCGCCTCCTGCGTGATCGACCGTTCGCCTGCGCTCCCTAGCCGCGCTGCAGCAGCCAGCGGATCCGCTTCACGGCCACGCGTCCCTCCTTCGCATTCAGCGCGCGCAGGAGCTCGGGCTCCATCATCGACAGCTCCATCATCCATGCGTTCGTCGTCACGGCCACGAACAGCGTGCCGTCGGCGGTGATGGACTGCGGCACGGTCACCGCCGCGATCTGCGCGCCGACCAGCGCCGGCCACTCGGGAATGATCGTCGCCTGCTCGATGCGCGCGGCCACGCCCGAGCTGGCCAGGACGCCGGCCAGCACGTCGCCGATGGCCGAGGGGCGCTTCCGGTCGGCGCTCATGCCGCGGCCTCGCCGTTGCCGGCGCCGGTGTGCACGATGCCCTCGGCGATCGTCCAGCGCGCGAGCTCGGTGAGCGCCGGCGGGATGTCGCTCTCACGCGGTACGGTAAGCAGCGTCTGTCCCAGCCCGCGCTCGGCGAGCAGCTCCAGGATGCGCGCCGAGCGCCGGACGTCGAGCTCGGCGAAGGGGTCGTCCAGCAGCAGGAGCGGCGCGGCGCCGAGTCGCTCGCGCAGGGTCTCGCCCTCGAGAAGGCGGAGGGCGATGGCTGCGGTACGCTGCTGCCCCGCCGACCCGAACGCACGCAGCTCGCGGCCATCGAGGGTCAGCGCCAGGTCATCGCGATGGGGACCGGCGTGGGTGAGCCCGCGGCGGATGTCGAGCCCGCGCTTCGCCGCGAGCGCGCCGGCGATCGCCTGCGCCACGTCGGCCACATCGTCGCCGGCCGGCTCGATGGCGGTGGCGTAGCGGAGCCCGACGGGGGCGCGCTCGCCGATGGCGGCGCACATCGCGGCGAAGCGCGGGCTCGCCTGGCCCGCCCATGCCACGCGCTCGCACCACAGCACCGCACCGTGCTCGGCGAGGGGCGCTTCCCAGACGGCGATGCGCTGCTCCGCGTTGGGCCTGCTGCTCCGCAGGGCATCGCGCAGCGCCGCGTTCCGCTGCGCGAGCGCGTGGCGGTAGCGCTGGAGCGCGGCGAGGTACCTCCGCGACGACAGCGCGAGCAGGATGTCGAGGTAGCGCCGCCGCGCGCTCGGAGCGCCGGCGACGAGGTCCACGTCGGCGGGCGAGAAGAGCACGCAGGGCAGGGCGCCGAGTCCGTCGCTCAGCCGCTGCGGCTCGGCGCCGTCCAGCTTCACGCGCTTGCGCCGGCCCTGCCGCTCGAATCCCGCGGAGAGCTCGTGGTTGACGCCGCCCTCGGTGCGCGCGGCGATGTGGAACCCGGCCGCGCCGAAGCGGACGACGTCCACGTCGCGCGCGCCGCGGACGGAGCGCAGGAGGTGGAGGTAGTAGATGGCCTCGAGGAGGTTCGACTTCCCCTGGCCGTTCTCTCCCACGATGGCGACGCCGGCCTCGGGGAAGTCGAGATCGAGCCGCGCGAGGTTGCGGAAGTCCCGCAGCGCGAGGCTGCGGAGCAGCACGTGCGCGCCCGCCGTCATCCGACGGGCCACGGGCGCGCGCGTCGCGGAGTCACGTGCCGGTGAAGGAGGGCTGGCGCTTCTCGAGAAACGCGCGCGTTCCCTCCGCCATGTCCGCGGTGGCCGACAGCAGGCCGAAGTGCGACGCCTCGAGTGCGATGGCGTCGTCGAGGCCCATGTCGAGCCCGCGATCCACCGCCTCGATGCAATGGGCGATGGCGAGCGGGCCCTGGGCGAGCATCGTGCCGAGCATCGCGCGCGCGGCGTCGAGCAGGCCGTCGGCCGGCAGCACCCGGTTGACGAGCCCGATGCGGTACGCCTCGGCGGCGTCGATCATGTCGCCGGTGAGCAGGAGCTCGAGCGCGCGGCCCTTGCCCACCAGGCGCGGGAGGCGCTGGGTGCCGCCGTAGCCGGGTCCGATGCCGAGCTTCACCTCGGGCTGCCCGAACTTCGCCTTGTCGGAGGCGAGGCGGATGTGACAGGCCATCGCGAGCTCGCAGCCGCCGCCCAGCGCGAACCCGTTGACCGCGGCGAGCGTCGGCTTGGGCGAGACCTCGAACTTGCGGAAGGTGCGCTGGCCGCGCTCGGCCCGCTCCTTTCCCTGAACGGCCGACTGCCCGGACAGCTCGCTGATGTCGGCGCCCGCCACGAAGGCGCGGCCGGCGCCGGTGAGCAGCACCGCGCCGACGTCGTCGCGCGACACGGCTTCATCGATGGCCAGCCCCAGCTCGGCCATGAGGGCATCGTTCAGCGCGTTCAGCTTGTCGGGGCGATTGACCGTGATCGTCGCGATGCGATCGGCCACGGCGAAGGTGAGAAGCTCGTATGCCATGGGAGTGAATCTACATGTCCGGACCACAAATTGCCCTCCCGTCCGCCACCTATGGCTGAATGGATCCGGCGGGAGGGAAGCAAGACGCGGTTCCGCTACGTGCGGGGCGACGGGCGCGCGATCCGGGATGCGCGGACGCTGGCGCGCATCGCCCGGCTGGCCGTGCCCCCGGGATGGCGCGACGTGCACATCGCCGCGAGCCCGGCCGCCGAGGTGCAGGCCTGGGGGCTCGACGTGAAGGGGCGGAAGCAGTACCGCTACCACGAGCGGGCCGTGGAGCGTGGGCAGCTCCGGAAGTACTACCGGGTGCGCGAGATGGCCAAGGCGCTGCCGCGGCTGCGCGAGCGCATCCGGCGCGACGCCGCGTCGCGCCGGATGCGCTCGCGCAGGCGGGGCAGCGCCTTGGCCATCTCGCGCACCCGGTAATATTTGCGGAGCTGTCCCTGCGCGACCGCGCGCTCGTGGTAGCGGTACTGCTTCCGCCCCTTCACGTCCAGCC
>JAQBPZ010000052.1 GCA_028287225.1 Gemmatimonadota bacterium | reverse complement strand
GCCGAGCGCCCCCGCGAAGCCGGCCGCCCAGGACACGACAGCCACCGGCGTGCCCGCCGAGCTTCCCCCCGCGGTCATCTCGGCGGAGGCCGCGCAGATGGACGCCGGGGAGGGACCGGGCACGAAGCCCGGGGACGCGCGCCGCGGGACGGCGTCGTTCGACGAGCTGGCGTTCCTGAACTCCGTCGTGGACACGCCGGCCGCTCCGGGGGAGTCTCCGGCACCGATCAGGGAGGAGCCGGCGCGGTCGGAAGCGGCGCCGGTGCGCCGCGAGGCGTACACCGCGCGTCCTCGGGAGACGGGGATCGAGAACCTGGACGCCACCGCGGACACGTCGATCCTCAACAAGCCGACCCGGCAGGGCACGCCGATGGCGGCGAACATCAGCGGCAACAACCCCATCGTCCTCAGGGACAAGTCCGCCGAGAATGCGAAGACCCTGAAGTGCGCGGACTGCGGGGCGATGAACTACCCCACGGAGTGGTACTGCGAGCGGTGCGGGGCGGAGCTGGCCTCGCTGTAGCCGGAGGGCAGCCCGGTGGCACAATGAAAACGCCGCCCGGCGAGCCGGGCGGCGTTTCGTATACCAGCGGGCCAGCGAGCCGGGTTACGCGGTCGCGAGGGCCTTGGACATGCGGCTCTTGTGGCGCGAGGCCAGGTTCTTGTGCACCAGGCCCTTGCGGGCGGCGCGATCGAGCAGCGTCACGGCCTGTGCCCGCTCGTCGGCGGTGGCGGTCGGCGCCTTGGCCTTCTTGAGCGCGGTGCGCAGCGTGGAGCGCTGGGCGCGGTTGCGCGCAGTCGCGGCGCGCGACTTCCGCATGTTCTTATTCGCGGATGCGATGTTCGGCACGAAAGGTCCCCAGAAGCCAGAAAGTCAGTAGAGCTCGCGAGTGTCGCGAATCCACAAAGCTAGAAAGCAGCGAGGGGGAAGTCAAGCTGCGACAACGAGCTAGCGACCACCGCGCACCGGGGCGACGGCGTGCACGCGCTTTACTCCCCGCCCACACCTCCGCTACCTTATCCCTTCGCGCACCCCCCGCCCGATCCCGCCTCCCGCCGTTGCCTACTCTCCAGACCGTCCTCCTCGTCGGCCCGGTCCTGCTGTTCTCGATGGTGGCCCACGAGATCGCCCACGGCTACGTGGCGCTGCGGCAGGGAGACCGCACCGCGCTCGAGGCCGGCCGGCTCAGCTGGAACCCGGTCCGCCACATCGACCCGATTCTCACGATCCTCCTGCCGCTGCTCATGCTCGTGGGGTCCTCGGCCATCGGGAAGGGCGGCTTCGTGATCGGCGGCGCCAAGCCCGTGCCGGTGAACGCGGCCAACTACCGGCATCCGCGCCGCGGCGACATCCTCGTGTCGCTCGCGGGGGTGGCCGCGAACCTGGTGGTCGCCATCGCGTGCGTCGCCCTGATCGCCCTGGCCGGCGTCCTGGGTCGCACGGCGGAGGCGCTCGCCCCGACGCTCGGGATCTTCCAGGCGATGTTCGCGTACGGCATCTGGATCAATGCGGGGCTCATCGCCTTCAACCTGCTGCCCGTCCCGCCGCTCGACGGCTCGCACGTCGTGATGCACCTGCTGCCGCGGCCGCTCGCGATCCGCTACGTGCGCTTCGGGCGCTACGGGATCGTGCTGCTGTTCGCGATGATGCTGTTCTGGCCCCGGGGCCTGGAGATCTGGCTCACGCCGACCCAGTGGGCCGCGGGCTCCAGCCTGGTCGCGCTCGTGGAGCACGGCCTCGTGCTCCCCACGGCGGCGCCGTGGCTGCGATGACGGAGCTCGCGTCGGCGCCCTGGGTCCTCGGCGCGGAGACGGCCGCCGCGCCGCCGTCGTTCATGATCGAGCTGACCGAGTTCTCCGGCCCGCTCGACCTCCTGCTCACGCTCATCCGGGAGGAGCAGGTCGACATCTACGACATCCCGATCGCCCGGGTGGCGGAGCAGTTCGTCGCCCGCATCCGCAGCCTGCCGCTCAACGAGGCGGCGGAATACCTGGAGATGGCGGCGCGCCTGCTGCGCATCAAGGCGCAGATGCTGCTCCCGCGCGCCGGCGACGAGGAGGCGTGGGACGATCCGCGCGCGGAGCTGGTGCGGCGGCTGCTGGAGTACCAGCAGATGCGCGAGGTCGTGGACGTGCTGGAGCGCGCGGGCGAGGAGCGGCGCAGCCGGTTCGCCCGCGCGTACATCCCGCTGGCCGCCGCACCGCCGGAGTCGCCGCTCGCCCTCTCGCTCAGCGAGCTGCTGGCGGCGGTGGACCGCCTGCTGCGCATCACGCGCCAGCCGACGATGCACGACGTGGTGCAGCGCGCCATCGACATTCCCGGCGCCATCTCGACCATTCGCGCCCTGCTCGCCATTCGCGCGCACGCGATGTGGACGGACATCGTCCGGTCCGACGCGGAGCCCTGGCAGGTGCTCTCGACCCTGCTCGGCCTGCTGGAGATGGCCAAGCTGGGCGAGTGCAAGGTCCTTCAGCCCCAACCATTCGCCAACGTGGAGATCACCCGTGACGCCGCTAGCGAAGCTGCTTGAAGCGGCGCTGTTCGCCAGCGCTCGCCCCATCCCCAGCGACGAGCTGCTCGCGCTCGACCCCGAGGCCTCCAAGGCCGGCGTCGCCGCGGCGCTCGACGAGGTGCGCGAGCACTACGACGTCGACGGACACGGCGTGGAGCTCGTCGAGATCGGTGGCGGATGGCAGATCCTGACGCGCGCCGAGTACACCGAGGCCATCGAGCGCGCGCAGCTGGCCTCGCGGCCGGCGCGCCTGAGCGCGGCGGCTCTGGAGACGCTCGCCCTGATCGCCTACCGGCAGCCCCTGGGGCGCGCCGAGATCGAGGAGATCCGCGGCGTCGCCGTGGGCAGCGTGCTCAAGTCGCTGCACGAGCGCGGCCTCATCGACGTCGTCGGCCGCGGGGAAGGGCTGGGCCGCCCCTTGCTGTACGGAACCACTCCGATCTTCCTGGAATACTTCGCCCTGCGCCATCTCGACGAGCTGCCCCGCTCCGACGAGCTGGCCGTTGCCCTGCGCGCCGAGCCGCGCGCCCTCTGATGTCCGAATCGATGCGCATCCAGCGCGCCCTCGCGCGCGCCGGCATCCTCTCACGCCGCAAGGCCGAAGAACTCGTCGCCAACGGCCGGGTCACCGTGAATGGCCAGCCCGCGCAGGTGGGTCAGTCGGTGGACCCGGACACGGACGTCATCAAGGTGGACGGCGAGCGGATCGGTGCGCCGGCCCCCACCGAATGGTTCGTGCTGCACAAGCCGGCCGGGGTGATCACGTCGCGCCACGATCCGGAGGGACGCCGCACGGTGTTCGACCTGGTGCCCGCGCGGCCGGGGCTCACGTATGTCGGACGCCTCGACTTCCTCACGGAGGGCGTGCTGCTCCTCACCACGGACGGCGCCGCGGCGCACCGCCTCACGCATCCCAGCCGCGAGGTGGAGCGCACGTACGTGGCGTCCGTGCTCGGCGAGGGCGACCTCGCCGCCGAGGAGATGCGGCACGGCGTGGAGCTGGAGGACGGCGTCGTGCGGCCGCGCAAGGTGACCGCCGACAAGGTGGGGCGCGGACGCTGGGACCTCACGATCACCATCGCGGAGGGGCGCAACCGCGAGGTGCGGCGCCTCTGCGAAGCGCTGGGATTGGAGGTGGACCGCCTGGTGCGGGTCAAGTTCGGCCCCATCGAGCTGGGCGAGCTCGCGCCGGGCAAGGTGCGCAGCCTGACGAAGCAGGAGCGGGCGGCGCTGGAGAAGCTGTAGGGGCGTGAGCGGTTGGCGGTGAGCGGTTGGCAGTAGAAGCGTCCCGAGGCCTGAGCGCTCACTGCGAACCGCGAGCCGCAAACGCCGTTCGCTGTACGCTGCGTCACCAACATCCGCGGATCAAAAGACGTAGCTTGTCGGTAGACGTACCACCCGCATCCCTCGAGGAACTTCAGTGGCCACAAGCGCTCCCGCTGCGCCCAACACCGCCGATGCACGGCTGATCCAGGACGTGAGCCGCGAGGTCGGGCTGCGCGTCGTCGGGCAGGAATACATGATCGACCGGCTGTTGATCAGCCTCCTGACCGGCGGCCACGTGCTGCTGGAAGGCGTGCCGGGGCTGGCGAAGACGCTGACGGTCCGCACCCTCGCGGAGACCATCGCGACCAGCTTCTCGCGCATCCAGTTCACCCCCGACCTCCTGCCGGCGGACGTGGTGGGCACGCAGATCTTCGACCAGCAGTCCGGCGAGTTCCGCGTGAAGAAGGGCCCGATCTTCGCCAACATCATCCTGGCCGACGAGATCAACCGTGCGCCGGCCAAGGTGCAGGCCGCGCTGCTCGAGGCGATGCAGGAGAAGCAGGTGACGATCGGCGGCACGACGTACAAGCTCGAGGAGCCCTTCCTCGTGCTGGCCACGCAGAACCCGATCGAGCAGGAGGGCACCTATCCGCTGCCCGAGGCGCAGGTGGACCGCTTCATGATGAAGCTCCGGGTCGGGTATCCCACGCGCGAGGAGGAGCGGGAGATCATGCGCCGCATGGCGAGCGGACATGCCATCGACATCCGCAACGTGGCCACGCCGGAAGCCATTCTGGAGGCGCGCGGACGCATCGCGGACCTGTACATGGACGATCGCATCGTCGACTACATCGTGGACATCGTGCACGCGACGCGCGAGCCGGCCGCCAACGGGCTGGCGGACATCGCCCACCTGATCGAGTTCGGCGCGTCGCCCCGCGCGACGATCGCCCTCGCCCAGGCGTCGCGCGCCCATGCCTTCCTGCGCGCCCGCTCGTTCGTGACCCCCGACGACGTGAAGGCCATCGCCCCGGACGTCCTGCGCCACCGCGTCCTCACGACCTTCGAGGCCGAGGCGGAAGAGGTGACGAGCGACGCGATCGTGCAGCGGGTGCTGGCGAAAGTCGAGAGTCCGTGAGCTTCTGGCGCACGAAGTCGGGCGCGGGTGCAGGCGCCAGCGCCGCACGCACGGCGCGCCCCTCATCGCTCGGGACCGGGGCGGGTGCGCGGAGCGCACCCAGCGACGCGAGCGCGTCGCGCACCCTCACAGAAAGCCCCGGCGTGCCCCCCGAGATCCTGCGGCAGGTCAAGCTGCTGGAGCTCCGCACGCGCGGGCTCGTCAACTCCCTGTTCACCGGCGAGTACGCGTCGGTGTTCAAGGGGCAGGGGATGGAGTTCTCCGAGGTCCGCGAGTACCAGGCGGGCGACGAGGTGCGCTCCATCGACTGGAACGTCACGGCTCGCATGCGGAAGCCGTACGTGAAGCGCTACATCGAGGAGCGCGAGCTCACGGTCATGCTGCTCGTGGACCTGTCGGGCTCCGAGCGCTTCGGCACGCGCAAGCGGTTCAAGAGCGAGCTGGCGAGCGAGCTCGCGGCGGTGCTCGCGATGTCGGCGATCCGCAACAACGACCGCGTGGGGGCCATCCTCTTCAGCGACCGCATCGAGCACGTGGTGCCGCCGCGGAAGGGGCGGCGTCACGCGCTGCGCCTCATGCGCGACCTCCTCGTCTTCGAGCCGGCCGGCACGGGCACCGACATCGCGGCGGCGCTCGAGTACGCGGGCCGGATGCTGTCGCACAAGGCGGTGATCTTCGTCGTGTCGGACTTCCAGGCACCCGACCTCGAGGACTCGCTCAAGCTCCTCGCGCAGCGGCACGACGTCATCGCGGTGACGGTCGACGACCCCAGCGAGCACGCGCTCCCCGACATGGGGCTGGCGCGGTTCGTCGATCCGGAAACGGGGCAGACGCTGGACGTCGACACCAGTGACCCGGTGGTGCGCGCGCACTTCGCCAGCACGGTCGCCGAGGAGATTGCGTCGCGCCGGCGGCTGCTGCGCCGCCTCGCGATCGACGAGATCCCGATCCACACGGATGCGGGCGTCGTGGATCCGCTGATCAAGTTCTTCCGCACGCGCGAGACGCGCGCGCGACGCCGCTGAGCATGCACACGGGGCGCGGCATCTTCCGCACGACGCTGCACGGCGCGCTGCTCGTGCCGGCGCTCCTGGGCGCCGCTCAGGCGCAGAACGCGGCACAGCAGGCCGCCCTCGCCACCCTGATCCCGGTGCAGGCCGGCACCACGGTGGACCACGACTCGGTCACGGTCGGCGACGTCGTCCGTCTCACCGTACGAGTGCGCGGCCCCCTCGGCGCCACGGTCAACTTTCCCACGGGGCTCGATTCCCTGGGCCCGGTGCAGTCGCTGGAGCCGCCGCGCGTGGTCAACGGGGCCGACTCCCTGCGCGCCGCCGACCGGATCGCGGTGTACCGCGTCGCGGCCTGGGACGTCGGGGCCCAGCCGATCCGCCTGGGCGACGTGCTGGTGCAGACGGACGAGGGCGAGCGGCACATCGCGCTGTCGCTGCCCTCGCTCTTCGTGAAGAGCGTGCTCCCCGCCGACACCACCCAGCGCACCCCGAAGCCGGCTCGCGCGCTGCTCACGGTGCGCACGCCGCTGGCCTGGTGGTGGTGGGCGGTGGCCGCCGCGGCGGCGCTGCTCGTCGGGCTCGGTGTCTGGTGGTGGATGCGGCGCCGGCGCGGCGCCGTCGGTCCGGTGGGCGACCCATACGCCGACGCGCAGCGCGACTTCGAGCGCGTGGAGCGCCTCGGCCTCGTGGCCGCCGGAGAGGCGGGGCGCCACGCGGTGCTCATGACGGACATCCTGCGCCGGTATCTCGCCGCACGGCTGGAGGCGGCCACCCTCGCGCAGACGAGCGGCGAGCTGCTGCGCGCCCTGCGCGGTGCGCCCACCGTCGACCACGACCGGCTCGAGCAGCTCCTGGCCACGGTGGACCGCGTGAAGTTCGCCGCCGCGCCGCTCGGCGCGGAGCAGGCGCGGTCGACCGGCGCGGAGGCGCGCGCGCTGGT
>JAQBPZ010000384.1 GCA_028287225.1 Gemmatimonadota bacterium | reverse complement strand
GCGACGCCGCCCTCGCGGCCGACGTGTATGCTGCGGAGCGTGCCGCGCTGAAGCGGTCGCTCGTGGAGACGCTCCAACGCGAACGGGGGGCCGCATGAAGGGAGGCAAGGGCGGGAGACGGCGGCGTCCGTCGAGCAGCACGAAGGCGGCGTCGGGCGGGGCGCGCGGCAAGCCGAAGAAGGCGAACGAGACGCGGCCGGCCAACGCCGCGCCGAAGAAGGGCAGCCGCAAGAAGACCTTCGGCGCGGTCCCGACGGCCGACGACGCGTGACGCTGCACGACCTCGCCGAGCTGCTGCGCGGATACGCGCAGCGCGAGGTGCCGCTGGCCACCGTGCACGAACGCCTGCGCACGGTGCTGGCCGCCGATCCGCTGGACGTGAGCGCCAGCGACGCGACGCGCTGGGACGCGGCGCCCGACGAGGAGCGCCTGTTCTGGCGACTCGTGTACCTCGTGGATTCGTCCGACGACGATACCGAGGAGCTGCGGGCGGCGGCCGGCACGGTGGTCGACGCGCTGCGCGACACCGGCTCGGCGGTGGTGACGCACGAGCTGCTCCCCCTGCTCCTGGACCGGTCGCGCCTCGTGGGGATCATCGAGAAGCATCGCGCGGGCATCATCACACGCACCGGGTTCCTGTCCGTGGTGGCCGAGAGCGGCTATCCCGCGCACGTCAAGCTCTGGCTGGAGCATGCGACACCCGCGGCGCTCGGGCGGCTCGCCGACCGGCTGGACGGGGGACAGTACGGTGCGCTGGTCACCGCGTTCGAGGCACGCCCCGAGTAGGGACTCCGCAGGCCGCTGTCGCATCCGGTGGGCCGATCTCGTTCCCATTGTCGGGGCGAATCATGGTCCACCTTCCGACTCGAACCGGATGCGACATCTCCGGTCACGCGGCCTGGCACTCCGCCTCGTCCTCGCGCTCTCCAGCCACGCCGCGAAGGCCCAACGCCTGGCGCCGCGCGCAATGACCTCCGCGTCCCCGCGCTCCTCGTCCGCCGCGCGCGACACGCTCCCCGCGCAGGACGCGCATTCAGAGACCTACTACGTGGTGCGCGACGGCGGGATCGGCGGGGCCGTCGGGATCGCCACCGGCCTGCTCACGGCCACCATGCTCACGCATCGGTCCAGCGTGCGAGACCATTCGGAAGACGGATTCGCGTACGCGATGCCGAGTCTCGTGGGCGGCGTCGTCGGGTTCCTGATCGGTGCGATCGTGGGATCGCTGTCGCATCGAGTGGTGCGATCTCGCCACGGGCGAGTGGCGATTGCCGCGCCGCTTGCCAGCGCGGGACGCGCGCGGTATGCTACGCTCACAATTCAACGCGAACGGGGATACGGAAGCCGGTGCAATACCGGCGCGGCCCCGCCACTGTAACGGGCAGCAGTACGCGCGCCCCATCCTACGCCACTGACCGAGGTCGGGAAGGCGGGGGACGCGCGGCCCGGAGTCAGGAGACGACCCCGTCCGCGATACGTTCACAGATCCTCGGGGGAGGATTGGTGACGACACGCGACGGCGCGCATGGCCGGTACACGTGCGTTGCGGGCACTCTCCCTGGATCGGAGGTGCCCGTTCGTGTCTTCCCGATCATCGTTTCCGAAACGCCTCCGGCGCGCGCTGCGTCGGCCGGCGCCCGCGCTGTGCATCGTGCTGCTCGCGGCGTGCACCGCGCAGGCGCCGGCAGGCGGCGCGCACGCCCTGCTGGACGACTTCGGCGACAGCGTGACCGTCGCCGCGTCGGCGCCACAGCGCATCGTGTCGCTCAACCCGACCACCACCGAGCTGCTGTTCGCCATCGGCGCGGGTCCGCGTCTCGTCGGACGCACCACGTACGACGTCTGGCCCGAGGCCGCGCGCCGCGTGCCGGACCTCGGCCCGGGCCTTCGCCCGAACGTGGAAGCGGTGCTCGGTGCGCATCCCGACCTCGTGGTGCTCTACGCGAGCCAGGACAACCGCGAAGCCGCGCGCCGGCTCCGGGCCGCCGGCATCCGCACGGCGTCGTATCGCGTGGACCGCATCCGTGACTTCGAGCGCGTCACGCTGGCGCTGGGCGCGATCACCGGCGACTCCGCGGCGGCTCGCACCACGGTGGACACCGTGCGCGCGACGCTCGGCCGCGTGCGCGCGGCCACGGCGTCGCTGCCGCGGCCCACGGTCTTCTGGCCCCTCTGGCAGAGCCCGCTGCTCAGCGTGGGCGGCGGGAGCTTCCTCAACGAGATCCTGGAGATCGCCGGCGCGCGGAACATCTACGCGGAGCTCCCGCAGCCATCGCCAGCGATCACCTTCGAGGACCTCGTGCGCCGCGATCCGGACGTGATCCTCACCAGCGCGGCGACGCGCACGCGGATGCGCACCGAGCCGCGCTGGGCGGGGCTGCGGGCCGTCCGCACCGGCCGCATCCTGCTCTTCGATTCCACCATCGTGAACGGGCCGTCGGCACGCGTCGGCGCGAGCGCCGCGGGCATGGCCGCGCTGTTCCATCCAGGCGCGGTCCAGCCGTGACCCTCGGCCGCTGGCTCGCGCTCGTCGTCGTGCTCCTCCTCATCGCGGTCGCGGCCGTGATGCTCGGCACGCTGCATCTCTCGCCCACCGACGTGGTGCAGGGGATGCTCGGGCAGGGCACGCCGATGCAGGTGACCGTGGTGCGCCAGCTTCGCATGCCGCGCGTGGTGCTGGCCGCGCTCGTGGGCGCGGGGCTGGGCTCGGCCGGAGCGGCGCTCCAGGGCGCAACGCGGAACGGGCTCGCCGAGCCGTACCTGCTGGGCGTGTCCGGTGGCGCGGCGGTGGGCGCGGTGCTCGCCGTGGCGCTGCACGCGCCGGCCCCCCTCGTGCCCGTGGCCGGCTTCGCGGG
>JAQBPZ010000377.1 GCA_028287225.1 Gemmatimonadota bacterium | reverse complement strand
GCGGCGGCCAACGGATGACCCTCGTCGCGTCCAGGATGCACGCGTCGCCAGCGGCGCACACCTACGAGGCCGTCCACGCGGCGGCGGACGTCGTGCGCACGCACGCGCCCGCGCGTCCCGACGTCGCGATCGTGCTCGGCACCGGGCTCGGCGGCCTGGCGCACGAGATCGACGTGGAGGTCGCCATCCCGTACGCCGAGATCCCCGGCTTTCCACTCTCCACCGTGGAGAGCCATGCCGGGCGGCTGCTGTGCGGGACGCTGGGTGGACGACGCGTGGTCGCGATGCAGGGGCGGTTCCACCGCTACGAGGGCTACTCGCTGCAGCAGGTCACCTTCCCGGTGCGCGTGCTGCGCGCGCTCGGCGCCACGACGTTGATCGTGAGCAACGCCTGCGGCGGGATGAACCCGCTGTGGGAGCCGGGCGACCTGATGCTCATCGCGGATCACCTCAACCTGCTCGGCGACAACCCCCTGATCGGTGCGAACGACGACCGGCTCGGCGTGCGGTTCCCCGACATGTCCACGCCGTACGACGCCACGCTGCGGGCGCTGGCGCGCGCGGTGGCCGTCGCGCAGCGAACGGTCCTGCGCGAGGGCGTATATGTCGCCGTGCCCGGGCCCAACCTGGAGACCCGGGCCGAGTATCGCATGCTGCGCGCGCTCGGTGCCGACGTGGTGGGCATGAGCACCGTGCCGGAGGTGATCGTCGCGCTGCATGCGGGGATGCGCGTGCTGGGGCTGTCGATCATCACCGACCAGTGCCTGCCCGATGCGCTCGAGCCGGCCGACGTGGCGACGATCATCGCTACGGCGGGCCGCGCCGAGCCGAAGCTGACCGCGCTGGTACGCGGCATCCTGGAGGCGATGTAAGTGTCCGTGCAAGAATCCGTGCGCTTTGCTCCCGTACCGGCCGACGAGCCGGCCGACGTTCTCGAACGGACCATCCTGGCGCAGTGGCGCGAGGAGGGCCTGTTCGAGCAGACGCTCGCCGCGCGCGCCGGCGCGCCGTCGTTCGTGTTCTACGAAGGGCCGCCCACGGCGAACGGCAAGCCCGGCATCCACCATGTCTTCGCGCGCACCCTCAAGGACCTCTTCTGCCGCCACCGCGCGATGAAGGGGTTCCTCGTGGACCGCAAGGCGGGGTGGGACACCCACGGCCTTCCCGTGGAGATCGAGGTGGAGAAGCGCCTCGGCATCAAGGGCAAGCAGGACATCGAGCGGCTCGGCGTGGAGGAGTTCAACCGCCTCTGCCGCGAGAGCGTGTTCACGTACCGCGAGGACTGGCAGCGGCTCAGCGAGCGCATCGCCTTCTGGCTGGACTACGAGCACCCGTACGCGACCTACACCAACGACTACGTCGAGAGCGTGTGGTGGGCGCTGTCCACCCTCTACGGCCGCGGCCTGCTGTACCGTGGCCACAAGATCCTGCCGTACTGCTCGCGCTGCGGCACGTCGCTCTCCAGTCACGAGCTCGCGCTCGGCTACCAGGACGTCGATGACCCCAGCGTGTACGTCGCGCTGGACCTCGGGATGGTCAGCGGCGCCGTCGTTGACGACTACGCGGACATGCCGGGGCGCACGGCGCGCCGCATCCTCGTCTGGACGACCACGCCGTGGACGCTGGTCTCCAACGCGGCGCTCGCGGTGAATCCCGAGCTGACGTACGTGGAGCTGCGCAAGACGGACAGCGCCGACACGCGCACGATCATCATGGCCGAGTCGCGCGCCAAGGCCGTGCTGGGCGACGACTACATCCTGCGCTGGACCTGGGTCGCGACCATGAAGGGCGCGGACCTGGTCGGCGCAACGTACCGGCGTCCCATCGACTGGCTGCCGTACCCCGAGGGCACGAACCACGAGATCGTCGTGGGCGAGAGCTTCGTCAGCGCGGACGACGGCTCCGGCGTGGTGCACATGTCGCCCGCGTTCGGCGCCGACGACTACGCCGCGGGACGCCGGCACAACCTCGCGTTCCTGCTTCCCGTGGACGCACGCGGCCAGTTTCCCGCCGACCTGCCGCTCGTGGGCGGCAAGTTCGTGAAGGACGCCGACGCGGCGCTCATCGAGGAGCTGAAGCGGCGCGGCATCCTGTGGAAGGCGGGCACCCTCAACCACTCGTATCCGCACTGCTGGCGCTGCGGCACGCCGCTGCTCTACTACGCACGCACCTCGTGGTTCGTCCGCACCTCGTCGTACAAGGACGAGATGATGGCCCGCAACGCGGCCGTGAACTGGAATCCCCCCGAGATGGGATCCGGCCGGTTCGGCGAGTGGCTGGAGAACAACATCGACTGGGCGGTGTCGCGCGACCGGTACTGGGGCACGCCCCTGCCGGTGTGGATGTGCGACGCGGACGACGAGCACGTCGACGTGGTCGGCAGCTACGCCGACCTCGCCGCGCGCACCGGGGCGCCGCTGCCCGAGGGCTTCGATCCGCACAAGCCGTACGTGGACGCGTACACCTGGCCCTGCCGCGCGCCGCGGTGCAGCGGCACCATGCATCGCACCCCCGAGGTCATCGACGCCTGGTTCGACTCGGGCTCGATGCCGTTCGCGCAGTGGCACTACCCGTTCGAGAACGCCGACCAGCTCGCGTCGCACTTCCCGGCGGACTACATCGCCGAGGGGCAGGACCAGACGCGTGGCTGGTTCTACTCGCTGCTCGCCATCGCCACCGGACTCGGCGAGGAGCTGCCGAACAACGCGAACGGCACCGCCTCGCCGTACCGCAACGTGGTCGTCAACAGCCTGGTGATGGACGCTGCGGGCAAGAAGATGTCGAAGAGCCTGGGCAACATCGTGGAGCCGTGGAAGGTGATCGCCGACCATGGGGTGGACGCCACGCGCCTCTTCCTCGTGAGCACGAGCAAGGTGTGGGAGCCCCGCTCGTTCGACGAGCGGCAGATCCGCGCCGGCGCCGGCCGCTTCCTGCTGACGCTCCGCAACATCTACAGCGGGATGTTCGCCCGGTACGCGAACTTCGGGTGGGAGCCGTCGCCGCTCGATCCGCGCGTGGAGGACCGCCCCGTGCTCGACCGGTGGGTGCTCTCCCGGCTGCGGAGCGTCGAGCTCCAGGTGGACGACCTGCTGCTGCGCTACGACGCGACCGCCGCGGTGCGCGCCATCATCGCCTTCGTGGATGACGACGTGTCCAACTGGTACGTGCGGCAGACGCGCGGGCGCTTCTATGACGTGTCGTCGCCCGACAACCGGGCCGCGTTCGCGACGCTGCACGAGGTGCTCGTCGTCGCGTGCCGCCTGCTGGCGCCCTTCGCGCCCTTCGTCACCGACTGGATGCACCGGGAGCTCGTCGGCACCTCCGTGCACCTCGCGCCCTACGTGCGGGACGGCCGAGCCGCGGGCGACGTCGACCCCGCGCTGGAGAGGCTGATGGACGCCGTGCGCACGCTCGCGACACTCGGGCGCGGCGCGCGCGAGCAGGCCGGCATCCCGGTTCGCCAGCCCCTGTCCCGGCTGGTGTGCGTGGCGCCGCGCGTCTCCGACGCGGCGCTCCGCGAGATGCTCCCCGTTCTCGCCGCGGAGCTCAACATCAAGACCATCGAGCTGGCGACGAGCGGGGACGCGCTCGTCACGCTCGAGGCGAGGCCGAACTTCCGGGCGCTCGGCAGGAAGTTCGGGAAGAAGACGCCGCTGGCGGCGGCCGCCGTCACCGCGTTCACGAGCGACCACCTCCGCGCCTTCGAGTCCGGCTCCGAGCTGCTCGTCACCGTCGACGGGGAGACGCACGGTCTCGGGCCGGACGATCTCACCATCGTCCGTCGTGCGTCGGGCGATCTGGTGGTGCAGGAGGAGCATGGCTTCTTCGCGGCGATCGACCCGTCCATCACCCCCGCGCTGAAGCGCGAGGGGGTGGCACGGGAGCTGATCAGCCGGGTACAACGTATGCGCAAGGATGCGGGCCTCGCGGTGAGCGACCGCATCCGAGCATGGATTGCGGGCGATCAGGAAATTGAGGATGCCGCCAACGAATATCGCAGTCACATCGCAGCCGAAGTGCTCGCGCACGCGTTGGAGATCGGTGGCAGCATTCCGCCGGACATAAAGACGAGACAGGGCGTAGAACTCGACGGGCTCTACACCGAACTCGCACTAACTAGAGACGACTAGCGATGCCGACGTCAGACGGGACCACCAAGAAGGCGGCGACCAGGCCGATGCCGAAGAAGCAGCTCCAGCACTTCGAGAAGCGCCTGCTCGAGGAGCGGAAGCGCGTCCTCAAGGAGCTCGGGCACTACGACGAGGCGTTCGGCAGCTCCACCCAGGAAGCCGACGGCGATCTCAGCAGCTATTCCTTCCACATGGCGGACCAGGGCACCGACGCCATGGAGCGCGAGAAGGCGTTCCTGTTCGCGAGCCAGGAGGGCCGCTTCCTGTGGCACATCGACCAGGCGCTGCGCCGCCTGTACCGCTCGCCGGAGACCTTCGGCAAGTGCCACAACTGCGGCGGCGACATCGCGTTCGAGCGCCTCGACGCGCTGCCGCACGCGCGCTTCTGCATCGAGTGCAAGCAGCGCGAGGAAGATGCCAAGTCGCAGAAGTAACGCGGCTCTCTTCTGGCCCGTGCTC
>JAQBPZ010000374.1 GCA_028287225.1 Gemmatimonadota bacterium | reverse complement strand
GACAAGGATCAGGCGGAGCGGGCGCGCTTCCTCGCGGCCGGCGCGGTCTTCACGACGCCGGCGTGTGCGGCGCGCTTCGCCCCCGAGGGCTTGTCCCAGTCAGGGAGCACGGTGCGCAGCCACTCGCCGGTGTGCGAGCCGACCACCGCGGCCACCTCCTCGGGGCGGCCCATCGCCACCACCTCACCGCCGGCGTCGCCCGCCTCGGGGCCCATGTCGATGACCCAGTCCGCGAGCTTGATGACGTCCAGGTTGTGCTCGATCAGCACGAGCGTGTGGCCGGCATCCACGAGACGGTCGAACACCTGCGCCAGCCTGCGGATGTCCTCGAGGTGCAGCCCGGTGGTCGGCTCGTCCATGATGTACAGCTTCCGCCCCTGCTTCCTGGCGCCGAGCGCCAGCTCCCGCGCGATCTTGAGCCGCTGCGCCTCACCGCCGGAAAGCGTCGTGGCCGGCTGCCCCAGGCGCAGGTAGCCGAGTCCCACCTGCTGGAGCTGCCAGAGCGCCTGGCCGAGCTTCTCCTCGTACGGGAAGAATCGGATCGCCTCGTCCACGGTCATGTCCAGCACGTCGGTGACGCTCTTGCCGAAGTAGGTCACCTCCAGCACGTCCGGCTTGAACCGCTTTCCGCCGCAGACGTCGCACGGCACGAAGACGTCGGCCATGAAGACCATCTCGATCTCCTGGTAGCCCGCGCCCTCGCAGGCTTCGCAGCGTCCGCCGGCGACGTTGAAGCTGAAGGTGCCCGCGGTGTAGCCGCGCGCGCGCGACGTGGGGAGCGACGCGAAGATGCGACGCACCTCGTCGAACGCCTTCACGTACGTCACCGGGTTGGAGCGCGGCGACTTGCCGATGGGGCTCTGGTCCACGAGCACCACGTCGTCGAGCGCCTCGTAGCCGGTGATGTCGTCGAACGCGCCGACGCGCTCGCCGAGATGCTGCTTGGCCGAATGCTCGCCGGTGAGCTTCGTCTCCAGGGCACGCATCAGGACGTCGTGGATGAGCGTGCTCTTGCCGCTGCCCGACACGCCGGTCACCGCGGTGACGACGCCGAGGGGGATGCGCACGTCCACCGACTTGAGGTTGTGCTCGCGGGCCCCGGTGAGGGTGAGCCACTGCGGGCCGATGCGCCGGCGCGCCGGCGGAACGGGGATGCTCCGCTGGCCGCTCAGGTACTGCCCGGTGAGCGGGCTCTCGCTGGCGCGCGACATCGGCCCGGCGAACACCAGCTCGCCCCCCTTCTCGCCGCTCTGCGGCCCGATCTCCACCATGTAGTCGGCGGCGCGGATCGCATCGAGGTCGTGCTCCACCACGAGCACCGTGTTGCCACCGTCGCGCAGGCGGAGGAGCAGCTTGAGCAGCCGGTCCATGTCGCGCGAGTGCAGGCCGATGGAGGGCTCGTCGAGGACGTAGAGGGTTTCAACTAGACGCGAGGCGAGCGAGTTCGCCTGCCCGATCCGCTGCGCCTCGCCGCCCGAGAGCGTGCGCGTCGCGCGGTTGAGCGAGAGGTAGTTCAGGCCGACGTCGCAGAGGAAGCGCACGCGGTCCTGCGCCTCCTTCAGGATGTGGTTGGCCACCTGCTGCTCCATCGGCGCGAGCTGCAGCGCGTCGAGCCAGGTGGTGAGCGTGCCGACCGGCAGGTCGCTGACCTCGGCGATGTTGCGCCCCGCGACCTTCACCTGGAGCGACTCGGGCTGGAGCTTCGTGCCGTGGCAGGTGGGGCACTCCTGCGCGGTCTGGTACTGCCGCAGGAAGACGCGGATGTACTGCTTGTAGCGCTTCTCCTCGAGCTCGCGCAGGAAGGGGAAGATGCCCTTCCATCCGCGCTGGCTGCCGTGCAGGAGCTTGTGCCGCTGCGCGATGCCGAGCTCCTGCCAGGGGGTCTCCATCGGGATGCCCTCCTTCTTCGCGAACTCGGCCAGCGCGCGGCGCTTGGTCTCGTAGCGCGGCTTCGTCCATGGATCGATCGCGCCGTCGCGGAGCGAGCGGTCGGGATAGGGCACGATGAGGGTCTCGTCGTACTCCAGCACCGCGCCGAAGCCGTTGCACTGCGGGCAGGCGCCGCGCGGGGAGTTGAACGAGAAGAGCTGCGGCGTGGGCGCGGGCATCGTGGTGCCGTCGTTCGGGCACTCGAAGCGCTCGGTGAACCGGAGGCGCATGACGCGCGCGCCGTCGAATGGCGAGACGATCTCCGAGGTGAAGAGCACCACGGCGTCGGCATCGCCCTCGCGGAAGGCGGTCGACACCGCGTCGGCGAGGCGGCCGCGCGTCTCCTCGGTCACGGTGAGGCGGTCGATGACGACGAGCACCTCCTTCGCGAAGGTGATGTCGATGGCCTCCACCATCAGCTCGTCGAGGTGCTTCACGGCGCCGTCGACGCTGACGCGCACGAATCCCTGCGCGCGGAGGTTCTCGATCACCACCTCGTGCGTCACCTCGTCCGACATGCGCAGCGGCGCGGCGACGTAGAAGCGGGTGCCGGCGGGCAGGGCGAGGACGGTGTCGGTGACCGACTGCACGGTGTCGGGCTTGAGCTCGCGGCCGCACTGCGGGCAGATGGTGCGGCCGACGCGCGCCCAGAGGAGGCGCAGGTAGTCGTAGATCTCGGTCGCGGTGCCGACGGTGGAGCGCGAGGTCTTGGTGGGGTTGCTCTGCTCGATGGCGACGGCGGGGGAGAGGCCGTCGATGGAGTCGACGTCGGGCTTCTCCATGCGCTCGAGGAACTGGCGCGCGTAGGCCGAGAGGGACTCGACGTAGCGCCGCTGCCCCTCGGCATAGATGGTGTCGAAGGCGAGCGACGACTTGCCGGAGCCCGAGGGCCCGGTGACGACCGTGAACGAGCGCCGCGGGATCTCGAGATCGAAGTTCTTGAGGTTGTGCTGCCGCGCACCGCGGACGACGATCTTGTCCTTCATCGGGCTATTCGGGGTCGTTGCTCGGTGATGCTCTGCCACCTGAAAGCTAGCCGGTGGGGAGCCGAATAAACACCGGCAGGACTCTCGCTGGGTGCGTGCCCGAGCCCGGGCTGCCCGCGGCGAGCAGAGGCTCGCCCGCGGCAAGCCTGGGCTCTGAGCGTACGCGAATTCCCGCGAATGCGCAGCGAATTCGCGCGATCGGAGGGAAGGGGGGGCGCATGCCGTACCCCGGCCCGCGAACCGGTGTCCGTCACCACCACCATCACCACCACCTCATGCTTTTCGAGCCCGGATGGCGTTGGACGGCGGGGACGGGGAATCGCGCGAATTCGCCTCCCATTCGCGTGCATTCGCGTACGCACCCAGCCAAAGGCCGTGGGCCGGGCCCGGGCCACCACGAAACGACGCGAGCCCTGCCCTCGTGAGAAGGGCAGGGCTCGCGTCGTCCCGACCGAACTAGAGCGACGTGGTGCGGTTGCGGGTCGCGAGGCGGTAGATCCACAGCAGGAGCATCGCGCCGACGATGGCGAGGACCATGCTCCAGAGCGAGAAGCCATTCAGGCCGCTCCCCGTGACCATGCTGCCGATCCAGCCGCCAACGAACGCGCCAACGATGCCGATGATCATGGTGACGATGATGCCACCCGGATCCTTCCCGGGCATGAGTGCCTTGGCGATCGCGCCCGCGATCAAGCCCAGCACGATCCAAGCGAGGAAACTCATATCACTGCCTCCAGAGGTGTGAGTGGACCACGCGCGGATCCATGGCAACTGGCGTACCAAACCGAGCCGCAGGCCCCGAACCCTTGAACAGACACAGCCGCGGCACCGTGTACCACGTGCGAGGTACGCGGTACGGTACGCGTGTCGTTCCGTGTAAGTTTTGACATGGCCGCCAGCCTCAATCCGCATGCCTCCGACGAGGAATCGTCGGCCAAGCGCTACGACCGCAACCTCGCGCGCCGGCTCGTGGTGTACGCGCGGCCGTATCGTGCCCTGGTGGCCGTCGCGGTCCTCCTGCTCATGGCGGAGGGCCTGCTCCAGCTCGTCGGTCCGATCCTCACGCGGCGCGTGATCGACGTGGCGCTCCCGGCGCGCGACGCGGGCATGGCGTGGCACGCCGCGCTCCTCTACGCCCTCTCGCTGGTGCTCGCCTTCGGCTGCTCCTATGGCGAGACGATGCTGACCGCGCTGCTCGGCCAGCGCGTCATGCGGGACCTGCGGCAGCAGCTCTTCGAGCAGGTGCAGCGCCTCTCGATCGCGTTCTACGACCGCACGCCGGTGGGGCGCCTCGTCACGCGCGTCACCTCGGACGTGGAGTCGCTGAACGAGCTGTTCACCGCGGGCGTGGTCGCGGGGCTCGGCGATCTCTTCACGCTGCTCGCGATCGCGGTGCTGATGCTCGTCACCGACTGGCGCCTCGGGCTGGCGGCGTTCGCGGTGATCCCGCTCGTGTACCTGACGTCGCACCTGTTCCAGCAGCGCGTGCGCGTGGCGTACCGCGAGATCCGCGCACGGCTGGCGCGCATCAACGCGTACCTCCAGGAGCGCATCACCGGCATTCGCGTCGTGCAGCTCTTCGGGCGCGAGGCCGGCGAGACGCAGCGCTTCGCGTCGCTGAACCGCGCGCACCTGGACGCGAACCTGAAGTCCATCACCATCTACGCGCTGTACTTCCCGGCGATCGAGTTCCTCACGTCGCTCGCGCTGGCGGTGCTGCTCGTGGCCGGCGCGCGGCGCGTGGGCATGGGCACGCTCACCGTGGGCACCGTCGCCGCCTTCCTGCAGCTGCTGCGCCGCTTCTACCAGCCGCTCCAGGACCTGGCCGACAAGTTCAACACGCTCCAGCAGGCGATGGCGGCGTCGGAGCGCATCTTCCAGCTGCTCGACACCGAGCCGGAGACGCGCCCGGTGGCGATCGCGGCCGACGCCCCGCGCCTGCCACGCGGCAGCGCGGTGACGATCGCCTTCGAGGACGTCTGGTTCCACTACGGCGCGCCGTCCGTGCCGCCGGCGGCAGCGCCTTCAGGGCAGCCGGCCGAATCTTCGGGCGACCCGCGCTGGGTGCTCAAGGGGGTGAGCTTCGTCGTGGGCCCGGGCGAGACGGTTGCGCTGGTGGGACACACGGGAGCGGGCAAGACGACCATCGTGAACCTGCTGCTGCGCTTCTACGAGCCGCAGCGGGGCCGCATCACCGCCAACGGCGTGGACGTGCGGCTCCTGCCGCTGGACGACTGGCGACGGCTCATCGGCTACGTGCAGCAGGACATCTTCCTCTTTGCCGCCGACGTGCGCACCAACCTGCGCCTCGACGCGCCGCTGGACGACGCCGACATCATGGCCGCCGCGGCGCGCGTGGGCGCGGACCGGGTCATCCGGCGACTCCCCCGCGGCCTGGACCAGGTGCTCGGCGAGCGTGGCGGATCGGTGAGCGTGGGGGAACGGCAGCTGCTCTCGTTCGCGCGCGCCGTCGCCGCCGACCCCGCGGTGCTGGTGCTGGACGAGGCGACCAGCGCGGTGGACAGCGAGGCCGAAGCCGAGATCCAGACCGGTGTCCGGGCCCTGATGGCGGGCCGGACGACGATCGCCATCGCGCACCGCCTCAGCACCATCGTGAGCGCCGAGGAGATCCTCGTGCTGCACCACGGCGAGGTGCGCGAACGGGGGACGCATGCGGCCCTGCGCGCCCGCGGCGGGCTGTACGAGCGGCTGTACCGGCTCCAGGCGGGCGAGCGCGGATCGCCGGAGGACGTCGCCGACGCGCTTGCCAGCCTTCCGGGCGGCGGGTAGTTTCCGCCAATCCGGGTCTCCGGGCGCGCGGCAGAGCCGTCTGCGTCGTCCGCGCCGTAGTCCGACCGCGCCTACGTCCCGCCATGCCCGTCCTCCAGCTCGACGATCAGTCGTTCCCCCTGCCGCCGGTCCCGATTCGTATCGGGGCGGGCGCCGACGCCGACCTCACCATTCCGTCGGACGTCGGGCTGGGAGTGCAGGCGGTGATCGAGCAGGCGGCGGGGAACGCGCTCGTCATCCGCCGCGCGGTGCCCTCCGCGCTGGTGCGCGTGAACGGCGTGGTGCTGGGAGCGGAGCCGACGCCGCTGATGCATGGCGACAAGGTGGAGATCGGCGGTCTCCAGCTGCGCTACGCGGACGACGCCAAGGCGGGTGCCACGCAATTCGTGAACGCCGGCGAGCTGGCCGCCATGGTCGGCACTCGGCGCGCCGGTGGCCCGCGCGCCACCTCCGCCACGGGCGGGCGGCTGGTGTCGCTGGTGGACGGCAAGGAATACCAGGTGCCGGGCACCGGCGTCGTGATCGGCCGCGATGCGTCGTGCGACATCGTCGTGGGGCAGAACGAGGTGTCGCGCCGCCATGCCGAGATCGCCCCCGACGAGGCGGGCTACCTCGTGCGCGACACCAGCGCCAATGGGGTGTTCGTCAACGGCGAGCGGGTGC
>JAQBPZ010000370.1 GCA_028287225.1 Gemmatimonadota bacterium | reverse complement strand
CACGGTGGAGGAGGGCACGGTGGTCAACGGCTTCGGGGCGTACATGTCCCGCATCATCGCGGGGCTGGATGCCAGCGTTCGCGTGACCACGCACGGCGTGCCCGACCGCATCATCTACTCCGCGCCGCGCGGCACGCAGCTCGCCGTCCTCGGCCTGGACGCCGCGGGGATCGCCGACCGCGTGCGGGCGCTGCACGAGAGCGAGGCGATCGCCGGGTGATCCGCGTCGGCGTCGTCGGGCACCTTGGCTACGAAGGTCTTCCCGGGGTCCTGGCGACGCTGCGCCGGCTCGCGCCCGTGCTCGGGCTGTCGCTCGCGTACGAGGATACCATCCGCATGATCGCCGGCGACGGCGCCGACGGGCTGGTGCCCGGCGGCCACGACATGATGCTGACGCTGGGCGGCGACGGCACGCTGCTCCGCGCGGCGCGCATCGTCGGCGACACGCCCGTGCCGATCCTCGGCATCAACCTCGGCCGGCTGGGCTTCCTCACCTGCGCCCCGGGACAGGGGCTGGAGACCGCGCTGCGGCGCTACGCGGCGGGCGAGTACATCGTGGAGCCGCGCATGACGCTCGACGCGCGCGTGGTGGACGCGGCGGGAGAGGTGCGCGCAACCTGGCGGGCGCTCAACGACGTGGTGCTGCACAAGGGCGGGTTCGCGCGCGTCGTGACCCTCGAGGTGCGGGCGAACGGCGAGACCGTCGCGCACTACTCGGGCGACGGTGTGGTCCTGGCGACGCCCACGGGCTCCACGGCCTACAACCTCTCCGCGGGGGGGCCGGTGGTGTTCCCCACGCTGGAGACCATCATCCTGACGCCCGTGAGCGCGCACACGCTCGCCCTGCGCGCCCTGGTGCTGCCGCCCACGTCGGAGATCACCCTGCGCGTGAACGATGGCCCGGAAGAGCTATTGGTGACGGTGGACGGGCAGGTGGGCGCCACCTTCGCGAAGGGCGAGACGCTCGTGGTGCGCCGGTCGATGCACCCCGTGCCCGTGGTGCGCTTCCCGGAGGGCAGCTTCTTCGCGACGATGCGCGAGAAGCTCCAGTGGGGAGGGCTGCTGGACCGAGACGAGCCTGTGCGATGCTGACCGAGCTGCGCATCCGGAACTTCGCGATCATCGAGGCCCTCACGCTGCCGCTGAGGCCCGGCTTCAACGTGCTGACGGGCGAGACGGGCGCCGGCAAGTCGATCATCGTGGGCGCGCTGGGCCTGCTGCTCGGCGAGCGCGCGAGCGTGGACCTGATCCGGACCGGCGCCGACCGCGCCACGGTGGAAGGCGTGTTCGACGTGGCCGACCGCCCGGAGATCGCGTCGCTGCTCGACGAGCGCGGCATCGACGCGGAAGAGCCGCTCGTGGTGCTCAAGCGCGAGATCGTGGCTGCCGGCCGCGCGCGCGCCTGGGTCAATGGCACCACGGTGAGCGCCGGCATCCTCGCAGAGGTCGGCCGCCTGCTGGTGAACCTCCACGGGCAGCACGAGGCGCAGACGCTGATCGACGGCGACGCCCAGCGCCGCATCCTCGATGCCTTTGCCGGCGCGAGCGAGCAGTGCGCCGCGGTGCGGGCTGCCCATGCCGCGTTGTCCGACACCAGGCGAGACATCGCCGACCTGCGCCGCCGCCGCGCCGATGCCGAGAAGCGCGCCGACTACCTGCGGCACGTCGCGCAGGAGATCGAGGGCGCACAGCTGGTGGACGGCGAGGACGTGCGGCTGGAAGAGGAAGGGCACCGCCTCGAGAATGCCGAGGAGCTGCGCGAGCTGGCGACGGCGATCTCCGCCGGCATCGAGGGGGACGAGGACACGGTGCTGGACCGGCTGGCGACCGTCGAGCGCTCGCTCGCCACCATCCAGCGCATCGACCCGTCGCTCGCGCGGCTCCAGGAGCTGTACGATGCGGCCTACTACAACCTCGAGGCGCTCGCGCGCGAGCTGACGGAATACGAATCGTCGGTGGAGCTGGACCCCGCGCGGCTCGAGGAGGTGCGGCGCCGGCGCGACCTGCTCTTCAAGCTCACGAAGAAGTACGGCGCCACGCTCGCCGAGGTGATCGAGGCGGGCCGGCAGGCGCGCGAGGAGCTGGACCTGGTGGACTCCGCGGACCTCGACATCCGCGCCCTCGAGGAGCGCGAGCGCGCGGCCCTGGCCACGCTGGAATCCCGCGCCGGTGCGCTCACGGAGTCCAGGAGCGCCGCGAGCGAACGGCTCGGCCGCGCGGTGGACGAGGTGCTCCCGGATCTCGGCATGGCCGACGGCCACTTTCACCCCGCCCTCGTTCCGCTGCGCGAGATCGGGCCGGAGGGCGCGGAGGGGGTGGAGTTCCGCGTGTCGCTCAACGTGGGGCACGAGGAGCGGCCGCTGGCGCGCGTTGCGTCGGGCGGCGAGCTGTCGCGCGTGATGCTGGCGCTCAAGACGATCCTCGCGCGCCTCGATCGCGTGCCCACGCTGATCTTCGACGAGGTCGATGCCGGCATCGGCGGCCGCGTGGGGCTCCAGGTGGGTGAGACGATGCGGCGCGTCGCGAGCTACCACCAGGTGTTCGCCATCACGCACCTGCCGCAGATCGCGGCGCGCGGCCACCATCACATCCTGGTGGCGAAGGGTGCGCGCGGCGGCGTGACGACGGCGGACGTGACCGTCCTGGAGGGCGACGCGCGCGTCGCGGAGGTCGCGCGCATGCTGGGCGGCGATCCGGAGAGCGACGTGAGCCGCGCGCATGCCCGCGAGCTCCTGGAGAGCGCTGCGGCCCTCGCGGCCGATTCCGCCTCGCCCGCGCCCGCGCGAAGCACCGCCAGGCGCTCGCGCCGCGCCTAGCGGCGCGGCATCACTTCCCGAACAGCCGGTAGAACAACCGGAGCTGCACCTGCTCGCGCGACAGCTTCGGAACGCCGGGATCGCCGCTGATCGTCGTCAAGTGCGTATACGTCGCCTCCACCGGAAAGCGCGTCGTGCCGCGCGCGTAGCCGTCCACTGTGGAGTAGCGCAGTCCCAGGCCGATGCGCTGCGCCAGCCGCCCCCTCCCCGCGGGAATGGTGCACACGACGAGCGTGCCGCAGTAAGCCGGCTGGACGACGTCGGCCGCGACAGCCGACACAGGCGCGTAGGTCGCTGTGCCCGTGCGCTCCAGCCCATAGTGTCCGTCCAGCGCGAAGCTTTCGCTCAGCAGGTAGCGCGGCGTGAGGTCCAGGGCGATCACGTCGCTCGCGGATCGCACCCGGTTCCCGAACACCGGAACCGGAAAGCCGCTCTCCGGATCGCCCAGCACCGAGCCGTGGACGGTTCGCGCGAACGTCCTCACGTAGCGCGCGGCGATGGTGCCGCCGAGTCGTCCCTGGATCACGTCGAGCGCCGAACGGAGCTCCACCGCGTCGCC
>JAQBPZ010000337.1 GCA_028287225.1 Gemmatimonadota bacterium | reverse complement strand
GGGGCGAACGCGCGGCGCCGCACCTCGGCGCGCAGCGGCACGAACAGCGCGTCGCCCGCCGCCGTCACGCCACCGGCGATGACGACGGTGTCCGGGTTGAAGGTGTTCAGCAGATTGGCGATCCCCGCGCCGAGGTAGCGTGCCGTGTCGCGCACCACCTCGCTCGCCACCGGGTCGCCCGCCTTCGCCGCGTCGTACACGGTCTGCGCCGTGATGTCCTCGAAGCGCCCGTGCACCATCGACGGCATCACGGACGCGCTCTCCTCGCGCACCAGCACCTCGCGCGCGCGCGTCGCGATGGCCGGTCCGCTGGCGTACGCTTCCAGGCACCCGTAGTTGCCGCACTTGCAGTGGCGCCCGTTCAGGTCGATGGTCGTGTGGCCCACCTCCCCCGCCATGTCGGACGCGCCATGGTAGAGCGCGCCGTTCAGGATGATGCCGCCGCCGATGCCCGTGCCGATCGTCAGCCCGATCACGTTGTGGCATCCGCGCGCCGCGCCCTGCCACCATTCGCCGAACGTCGCGCAGTTGGCGTCGTTGTCGAGCGTCGTCGGCAGCCCCACCCGCTCGTGGATGCGCTGGCGCAGGGGAAAGTCCTTCCAGCCGAGGTTCGGCGCCACCAGCACGATGCCCTTCTCGCGATCGAGCGGGCCGGGCGCGCCCACGCCCACGCCGATGAAGTCCTCGCGCGACGCCCCCGTCTCGCTGATGGTGTCGAGCTGCACCGACTTCACGAGTCCCACGATGCGCTCCGCGACGCCCTCGTCGCCCACCGAGGAGTTCGTGGCGATGCTCTTCACGGCGACGCTGCGCGTGCCGTCCACCGACATGGCGCCCGCCACGATGTTGGTGCCGCCGAGGTCGACGCCGATGATGTACCGCTCGCGTGCGCTGGTGGTGGTCATGCCACAGGTTCCCGGTTGGAGAGGAGAGCCCGCACGCGCTCGGCGACGATCTCGGGCCCCAGGTCACGCATGCAGCGATGATGCCCGAGGGGGCACCGCGCGGGACCATGGCGGTCGCAGGGGCGGCAGGGAAGGTCGTCCAGGCCCAGCACCGCCGAGCGCGTGGCGAGGGGCCCGAAGCCGAAGTCGGGGACGGTTGGGCCGAAGAGGGCCACCGTGGGGGTGTCCACCGCCGACGCCAGGTGCTCCGGCGCCGAGTCGTTCGTGACGAGGATCGCGCAGCGCCGCAGCAGCTCGGCCGAGGCGAGCAGGGAGAGCCGGCCGGTGGCGTCGATGGCGCCCGGCGACGCCGAGCGAATCGCCGAGGCCAGGGGCGTGTCCTCGGCCCCGCCGATCACCACCACGTGGGCCATGCTGGTGAGGGTGCCGGCGAGCTCCGGATAGTACGGCCAGCGCTTCGTGCCCCACACGCTGCCCGGGGCGAGCGCGACGAGGGCATCGCCTGGCGCCACCCCGTGCTCGCGCAGCAGGGCGTCCACCGCCATGCGCTCGTCCGGGCCCGGCACCAGCATCGGCCGCAGCTCCTCCGGGGAGGGTTCGCGCCCGTTGGGACGCGCCAGCAGGAGCAGCCGCGCGGCGTGATGCAGGTCGTCGCGCCAGGCCACGCGCTTCGTGTAGAGCCACGCCCCGCCCGAGGTGGAGAAGCCGACGCGGCTGGGGATGCCGGCAAACAGGGCGAGCGCTGCGCTCCGCACCGAGCCCTGCGCCAGGAAGGCGACGTCGTACCGCGTGGCGCGCAGCCGGCGCACCATCCCGAGAAAGCCGCCCAGCCCCGAGTCCTCGCCGCGCTTGTCGTACGCGATCACCTCGCGCACCGCCGGGTGACCGGCGAGCAGCGCCGCCGACACCGGCGTCGTCACGACGTCCACCGGTCCCCGATTCGCCAGCTGCGCGAGCAGCGGGGTGGTGAGCACGGTGTCGCCGATGAACGACGTCTGAATGACGAGCGACGCGCTCATGGCGCGGGCTAGTCCACCTGCAGGACGGCCAGGAAGGCCTCCTGCGGAATCTCCACGGAGCCCACCTGCTTCATGCGCTTCTTGCCCTCCTTCTGCTTCTCCAGGAGCTTGCGCTTCCGGCTGATGTCGCCGCCGTAGCACTTCGCCAGCACGTCCTTGCGCACGGCCTTCACCGTCTGGCGCGCGATGACCTTGGTGCCGATGGCCGCCTGGATCACCACCTCGAAGAGCTGTCGGGGGATGAGCTCCTTGAGCTTGTCGGCGATCTTGCGACCCCAGTCGTACGCCTTGTCGGTGTGGCAGATGACGCTGAAGGCGTCGATCGGGTCGCCGTTGATCAGCATGTCCAGCCGCACCAGGTCGCTCGCGCGATACTCCAGCATCTCGTAGTCGAGCGACGCGTAGCCGCGGCTGATCGACTTGAGGCGGTCGAAGAAGTCCAGGATGATCTCGCCGAGGGGAAACTCCCAGTCGAACTCGACCCGCTGCTGGTCCAGGTACGTCATGTTCTTGTACACCCCGCGCCGCTCGTTGCCGAGCGTCATGATGGGGCCGATGTAGTCGGCCGGCGCCATGATGCGCGCCTTCACGTAGGGCTCCTCGATGTAGTCCACCACCGCGCTGTTCGGCATCAGCGCCGGATTCTCCACGAGCTCCATCGTGCCGTCCGTCCGGTAGACCTTGTACTCGACGCTCGGTACCGTCTGCACGAGGTCCAGGTCGAACTCGCGCGTCAGCCGCTCCAGGACGATCTCCATGTGGAGCAGGCCGAGGAATCCGCACCGGAAGCCGAAGCCGAGCGCAGTGGACGTCTCGGGCTGGTAGTTGAGCGACGAGTCGTTCAGCTTGAGCTTCTCGAGGGCGTCTCGCAGCGTCTCGTACTGCTGCGTGTCGGTGGGATACATGCCGGCGAAGACGAACGACCGGACTTCCTGATATCCCGGGAGCGCCTCGGCGGCGCGGTTGTTCGCGTCGAAGATCGTGTCCCCCGCGCGGGTCTCGCTCACCGAGCGCACGCTCGCCACGACGTAGCCCACCTCGCCCGGTCCGAGCGAGTCGGTCTGCACCTGGCGGAGCTGGTTGTACCCGACTTCGTCCACTTCATACACGGACTCCGAGGCGCCGAAGGTGATCTTCGTCCCCTTGCGCAGGGTGCCGTCCACCACCCGCACGCTCGGGATGGCCCCGCGGTACTTGTCGTAGTACGAGTCGTAGATCAGGGCGCGCAGGGGCGCGTCCGCGTCGCCGACCGGGGCGGGCACGTTCGCCACCACGGACTCCAGCAGGTCGCGGATGCCGATCCCCGCCTTCGCGCTCACGCGCAGGATGCCGTCGGGATCCACGCCGAGCAGGTCGGCCACCTCCTGCGCGCGGCGGTCGGGCTCGGCGCCGGGCAGGTCGATCTTGTTGAGGATCGGGATGATCTCCAGCCCCGCGTCCATCGCCAGGAACAGGTTGGACAGCGTCTGCGCCTGGATTCCCTGCGAGGCGTCCACCACCAGGATGGCGCCCTCGCAGGCCGCCAACGACCGCGACACCTCGTACGTGAAGTCCACGTGGCCGGGCGTGTCGATCAGGTTGAGCTCGTAATCCTCGCCGTCCAGCGCGCTGTACGTCATGCGCACCGCGTTCAGCTTGATCGTGATCCCGCGCTCGCGCTCCAGGTCGAGCGTATCCAGCACCTGCGCCTTCATCTCGCGCTTCTGGAGCATTCCCGTCTCTTCGATGAGACGGTCGGCCAGGGTCGATTTCCCGTGGTCGATATGGGCGACGATGCAGAAATTACGGATGTGATCGAGCTTCACGGCAACCGGGGTCGGGGCAAGGCGATGCGTAGCCTATCAATATAGCGGACCCGTCCCCCTCACGCCGAACGGCGACGCCGGCGCTGCGTCGCCCCGAATGCTCCCTGGCCGCGCGTCAGCCGCCGCTGCGCGGCTTCGCGCTCCGGCTTGGCACGTTGGACCCGGAGCGATCCGGCTTCTGGCTCGCGCCCTGCGCGGGCGCGGGCGCGGCAGGTTCCCCCTTGGCCGGCTGCGCCGGGCGCGGCTTCGCGGAGCGCGGTTGGCCGCTGGTCTCCTCGCCGCGGGCGGGCAGCAGCCACTGGACCACCGTGCCCACCACGTCCACGGCCCCGGACGACGGGACCGACGCGCGCGCCGTGGTGAAGGTGAGCGAGGTGTCGCGGCCGGTGACGTCCGGCGAGAGGCGCCCGATCCGCCCCGTGGCCGCATCCAGGAGCCAGGGTGCGTCGCAGGGGCTCGACCAGAGCAGGAGGCCCACGCCATCGCCGCCGAGCGCGAGTCCCGCGGACAACCAGTCGCGCGACGCGCCGTACGGCTCGAACGTGCGGTACACCCCGCCCTCGGCCAGCGCGGTCGAGCGCGCGTCGTACGCCGAGCGACGGCACGCGCCCATGACCCACGGGCTCTGCAGCGGGCGCACGGCCTGCGGCATCCGCCCGTCGTTGGCGACGAATCGCGCGGTCCCGAGCGCGAGGTCCTCGCCCGGCGCCGGCTCAGTCACGGCCGGCGCTGCCGGCCCTCCCGCCGGCGGCGCCGGCTCGTCCACCAGCACCGTGTTACCGGCATCC
>JAQBPZ010000261.1 GCA_028287225.1 Gemmatimonadota bacterium | reverse complement strand
GGCGTGAGCGAGCCCATCGTCTTCTCCTGGAAGGCGGCGTACGCCGGCCAGATCGTCATCGACTTGAGCGCCTCGTCGCGCGTCATGCGCTGCTCGGGGAGCCACCCTCCCGTGGGCCAGTTGGCGGCGTCCTGCCGCGACACGGCGCTGTGGAAGCTGAGCAGGGGATTCACCGCCTCCACGGGAAAATCGCTGCCGTTCGGGACGACGACGCCGGAGCTCAGCAGCGAGCGCCAGGCGTACGCGCCGAACAGGCGGCCGGTGCCGAGCCGGTTGCCGGCCCAGTACATGTCGCTCGTTTGGTGAACCGCCTGCATGCTCGGGATCACGCCGAGGCCGGCGAAGCGCGGGATGTCGTCGTGGTTGAGGATCTGCGCGTGCTCCACGCGGAAGCGGTGGTTCGCGGTGGGCACGGCGCGCAGCGCGGCATCGTACGCGTCGAGCACGACGCGGTTGCCGCGGTCGCCGATGGCATGCGTGTTCACCTGGAAGCCGGCGCGCAGCGCGCGCGTGGCCACGTCCTGGATGTGCGCCGGCGCCGACACGAGCAGGCCGCGGTTGTTCGGGTCGTCGTTGTAGGGCTCGAGCAGCGCCGCGCCGCGCGAGCCGAGGGCGCCGTCGGCGTAGAGCTTGATCGCGCGCAGCCAGAGGCGGTTGTCGTAGAGCCCGGACTGCGGCCCGCGCGCGAGGTAGTGGGCCACGGCGGCGCTGTCGTCGCCGATCATCACGTAGAGGCGGAACGGGATCTCCCCCGCCTTCGCCATCTCCTCGAAGAGGTCGATGGTGGCGCGCGATTCACCGGCGTCGTGCAGGCCCACCAGCCCGTAGCGGTTCGCCTCGGCGATCGCGGCGCGCACCGCCGCCCGCGTATCCTCGCGGCTCATGTCGGGCACGACGCGATGGATCAGCCCCTGCGCATTGTCGACGAAGACGCCCGTGGGCTCGCCGGCGGCGTTGCGCTCCAGGCGTCCGCCGACGGGGTCCTTCGTGGCGGCGGTGATGCCGGCGGCGCGCATGGCGGCGGCGTTCGCGAGGAGAGCGTGGCCATCCACGCGCTCGAGCACCACCGGGTGGTTGGGCACGGCGCGGGAGAGGGCGTCGTGGGTTGGGAAGCGCGTGTCGCCCCAGTCGTTCTGGTCCCAGCCGCGGCCCTGGAGCCACTTCCCCTCGGGCGTGCCCTTCACCCGCGCGACGACGCGCGCGATGGTCTCGTCGTACGAGCGTGCGCCCACGAGGTCGATGTTCCGCAGCGCCTGCCCCAGGCCGAGCAGGTGACCGTGCGCGTCCACCATGCCGGGGATCACCGTGCGTCCGCCAAGATCGACGACGCGCGTCGCGGCGCCCCCGAGCGCCATCGCCTCGCGCAGCGATCCGGTGAACAGCACGCGGCCGTCGCGCACGGCCATCGCGGCCACCACCGGCCGTGCGTCGTCCACGGTGTAGATGCGCGCGTTGGTGACCAGCAGGTCGGCGGGACGCGCGGTGGCCTGCGCGCTGGCGGAGGCGGCGAGCGCGAGCGTGAGGAGCAGTGCGGTGCGGAGCATGACAGGGGAGTGAGGGGAGCAGAAAAGTGCGCCACCGGCGTCCCCGTTTGCAACCACGTCCGGCGTTCGGACGGATCCCGGTGGAGTCACTTCGGAACGGATGGGCGGGATGAAACGAGAAAAGCCGAGTCCTTTCCTCCAGGGGAGAAGACTCGGCCTTTTCCGCTCAGATCCGGCACGCTCGTTCCGAGCCGCCGCCGCGATCTGTCCGGTCGCTCAGCTGCCGGGCAGCCGCGTCCAGATGACGATGGCGCCGCAGGTGTAGCTGCGCGGACGCGGGGAGAACTGCACGGGGATGGTGGACGGCCCCGCGTAGATCTCGATGGCCTCGACGTCCTCGGGCACGAATTCGTCCGGCTGTCCCGCCTCGATGGGAATGCCGTCCACCCAGTACTGCGGCGGGCAGTCGAGGCCACCCATGACGTGCCGGAGGCGGACCGTCTGCCGTCCGTTCCGCGATGTGACACTGGCGCTCGGCACCTGGCGCATGAGGTCCACGAAGTTCTGGGCCTGCCGCGCCTCGATCTGGTCGCGCGTCAGGAAGGCCCCGAAGCCGCGCGAGCGCCGGTCCCAGAAGCCGGCGAGCAGGCGCTTCGAGCGCGTCATGGCCTCGTCTTCCACCAGCATGTTCGGCAGGTGGGCCGCCACGGAGGTGAGGCTCACCACGAGCGAGTCGATGCGGCCGGCCCGGAGGGTGACGTCCGTGGACGCCGGCGCGAAGCCAAGCCGGCGGAGCACGACGTTCAGGTGTCCCACGGGCACCGCCGCGATGCGGAAGCCGCCCGCATCGTTGGTGCGTGCCGCGAGGTCGCCGCCGCCGACGCGGACCTCCACCCCGGCCACCGCGTGGCCCGCGGAGTCGCGCACGCTGCCCACGAGCGTGGTGGTCTCCTGCGCGGGGAGGAGCGCGGGGAGGAGCGCGGGGAGGAGCAGCACGCCTCCCAGCACGAGGACGCAGCGCGCCGCGAATCCGGTCCTGGTCGACATGACGTCTCCTCCCTCCGCGCCAGGCCCGGCGCCGGTTCCCGTTATTCGAACTTCTGCTGCACGCGCCGCGCCACCACGTAGAGCGGGATGGCGAGCAGGACCACGTAGCCCGCCAGCGCCACCAGGTTGTTCTCCGCCATGGTGCCGAGTCCCCTGGAGAGGTTGAACCCCGCATCCAGGCGTCGCGCCGCGAGGCCGGCGAGCAGCACGCCCATGATGGCGCCGCCCGCGATGAGCCCCGAAGAGAACAGGACCCCCGGACCCGAGTCCGCGTCGGCCGAGGCCCGCTCCACCGGGGTCATCCGGCGGTCGACGAGCCAGCGGATCACGCCGCCCATGAACATCGCCGCCGAGGTGGAGATCGGGAGGTAGACGCCGACCGCCACGGGGAGCGAGGGAATGCCGACGAGCTCCATCGCGATGGCGAGGAAGGCGCCGATGAGGATGAGCCCCCACGGCAGCTTCTGGGTGAGGATGCCATCGACGACGAGCGCCATGATCTGCGCCTTCGGCGAATCGAGCTTGTCCACCACCGTGCCGTCGTAGTTCTTCGTCTCGCGGCCGCCCACGCCGGGGTCGACGACGTACTTGATGGCGCCCGCGTCGTCCACCAGGTACTTGCCGGGGATGGCGTTGCCCGTCTGCTCGTACAGCCGGCCCACCCGGTAGCTCGGCGCGCCCCCGACGGTGGAGGCCGCGACCAGGCGGCCGCCGGCGAGCGCGTACCGCGCGTCCTGCTCGATGGTGGAGACCTGCACGCCCGGGTAGTCCTTCGCGACGATCGTCGTCTTGGCGTCGTTCAGGAACTGGATGATGCCGCCGACCAGCAGCGCGCTCATCGTGACGCCGATGAGGAGGCCGATCTGCTGGTACTTCGGCGTGGCGCCCACGAGGTAGCCTGTCTTCAGATCCTGCGAAGTTGCGCCAGCAGTGCTTGCCGCCACGCAGACCACGCCGCCGATGGAGAGGGCGAGCACGCGGTGCTCGATGCCCACCCAGCCGACGGCGAGGAACATGAGCGACGTGAGCAGCAGCGTCGCGACGGTCATTCCCGACACCGGGTTGGCGCTGCTGCCGATCTGCCCCGTGATGCGGCTGGAGACGGTGACGAAGAGGAAGGCGAAGAACAGCGCGAGGAGGCCGCCGAAGACGTTGATGCCGATCTGCGGCAGCAGCACCATGGCCGCCAGGCAGAGCAGCGTGCCCACGAGCACCACGCCCATCGGCAGGTCGCGGTCGGTGCGATCTACTGTGCTACCGGGCTGACCTCCCCTGAAATCCCCGAGGCCGGCCACGAGCGACGACCAGATGGTGGGCAGCGTGCGCACCAGGCTGATCAGGCCGGCGGCCGTCACCGCGCCGGCGCCGATGTAGTAGACGTACTTGCCGCGCACGTCCATCGCCGACATCTCGCTGATCAGGTCCGTCGCGGGAAAGATCGGCGTGGTGAGGCCGGCGCCGAACAGCTTGATCGCCGGGATGAGGCAGAAGAACGAGAGGACGCCGCCGGCGAACAGGTAGCCGGCGATGCGGGGGCCGATGATGTAGCCGACGCCGGTGAGCTCGGGGCTGACTTCCGCCTGGATCTCGCCGAAGAGCTGCGTCTGGCCGCTCGCGAGGAGCTTGGTGAAGGTGTGCTTCGGCACCTCCACGAACAGGTGCAGGCCGGCGTTCAGGAACTTGTACGCCGCGCCGAGCCCGAAGCCCATGAACACCGTCTTCGCCTGCGCGCCGCGCTCCTCGCCAACGATGAGCACCTGCGCGCACGCGGTGCCCTCGGGGTACTTGAGGTTGCCGTGCTCCTTCACGATGAGGCTGCGGCGGAGGGGCACCAGGAAGAGCACGCCGAGGAGGCCGCCCACGATGCCGATGGCCATCACCTTGATCCACGGCAGCTCGTAGCCGAGGAGCAGGAGCGCGGGGAGGGTGAAGGCGATGCCCGCGGCGATGGATTCGCCCGCGGAGCCCGTGGTCTGCACCAGGTTGTTCTGGAGGATCGTCGCGGGCGGCTTGCCGAAGGCGCGCGAGATGTACCGGAAGATCGTGATGGAGAGCACGGCGATGGGGATCGACGCGCTGACCGTGAGGCTGACCTTCAGGGCGAGATAGATGCTCGACGCGGCGAACACCAGCCCGAGCACGACACCGAGGAGGATGGCGCCGATGCTGAACTCCTTCGGCGCCTCGGTCGCGGGGATGTACGACCGGAACGTCCCGGGCGTGGTGTGCTGCGGGGGGGGCGGAATAGTCATGGACGCGAATATGGCGGTCGCGCCCGGGTGGGGGCCAGTGGGAAGGGAGGGAGTAGGGAGTAGGGATGAGATCGGATTCGGGATTCGGGATTAGGAACTGCCCGGGATGCCACGCGGACGCCTGTCATCCCACGAGCGCGCGGCGCGTCGAGTCGGGATC
>JAQBPZ010000231.1 GCA_028287225.1 Gemmatimonadota bacterium | reverse complement strand
TCAGACCATCGCCGCGAACAGGATCCAGGCCACCATCCCCACCCCGATCCCGACCTTCATCGCCGCGGCCACCGCGCGGCCGATCAGCGCGCCGGTCGCGACCTTCGTCGCCGTGCCCCCCGAGGCGCCGCCGGTCATCTCCGCCACGAAGGCCCCCACGAAGGCCCCGGCGAAGGCGCCGACGATGGAACCGACGATCGGCACGGGCACGCCTACGAAGGCGCCGACCATCCCGCCGATGATCGCCCCCCAGCTCGCGCGCCGCGAGCCCCCGTACTTCCTCGTGTACTTCGCGGTGAGCGTCCACTCGATGACCTCGCCCAGCAGCAGCAGCGCGCCGATGCACACGAGCGTGAAGATGCCGATCGACCCCTTCACGAGGAGCGAGTAGCCCAGCGCGCCGCAGAAGATGATCAGCGTGCCCGGCAGCCCGAACGGGATCATGACGAGGCCGAGCAGGAGCACGGCGGCGAGAACGAGGATCTCCATCAGGCGAGCGCCTCCACGGCGCGGGCGAGCAGGGTCGCGGCATCGTCGATGCCCCGCCCGGTGAGGTTGGCCAGCGAATCACGGCGAGAGTGCACGCGGCGCAGCGTCGTCCAGCCGCCGCGGCTCACGGTCAGGGTGCGCCACCCGCGGTCGTGCAGGGCGACGGAATCGGTCAGCAGGCCGAGCGGCATGCGCCGCACGCGCAGGGCCGTGGGAGCGGCCTGGCGCAGCGTCTCCAGCAGCGCGTCGTCCCGCCGGCCCGAATACACGATGGTCAACGCTCCGTGATCGTCCACGCCATCGCAATTGAGCGCGACACCCGACGCGCGCTCGCGACCCCACTCCCGTGCCCACGCACGCGCGCCCGCCAGCCCGAGCTCCTCGGCACTGGGCAGGAGTACACCGAAGGCGACGCCGGGTCGCACGCGCGACGCCGCCAGCAGTACCGCGGCGACGCCGGACGCATTGTCCACCGCGCCATCGGACTCCGTGCCCACGACCGACGCGATCACCGAAGGGGCGCCGAGCACCGCGAGCACCACTGCCGCCCACCAGCCCATACGGTGCGGGAGCGCCGCGAGTTGCAGCGCGGCCGACCCGAGCGCCACGACCACCGACGTGGCGAGCAGCGCGATCCCGCCCACTCGCAGCACCGAGGGCACGGGCTGCGACTTGCTGTCGAGGTGCGCCACGAGCCAGACGCCCGGCGCGTCGCCCCCCCGCGTCGCGACGAGGTTCTCGGACCGCCCGCGACAGAGCGGCACCCGGAGCACCGCGTCGCCCAACATGCCGCGCGTGAAGAGGGCGAGCAGCGCGAGACCGGCGCCGAGCGTCGCCGCACCGGCGCCTCCAGAGACCCGCAGCGCGACGGCGGCCCCACCGATGACCGCCATCGCCCCGATCGCGCCGCCGATCGGCGTGGCATACCGCCCGGGAAAGGCGGAGTACCCGAACGGCTCGGCATGCACCGCAAACCCGGCCTCGCGCAGCACCTGGGCCGCGTACGCGCGCGCACGCGCCTCGGCCTCACCACCCGCCGGCCGCGGCTCGCGCGCGAGAACGTGGAGATGATCGGCACCCGTCGGCGAGCCTGGGCCAGGCCGGCCACTCGGCCGAAGGGTGGGCGGATGCGACGGATGCGCTGGAGGCAGGGGATCACCTCCGCGAGGATTCAGCATTCCATGCACCCGGAAGATGATGTCGAGCCCGGCGTGTGATCAGACCTTGCGGCATGAGCGGAAAGATGCTGCATGAGGCGCTGACCGGGTCGATCATCGGCGCGTTCTACGAAGTCTACAACACCCTCGGCTTCGGATATCTCGAAGCCATATATGTCGCCGCGCTGGAGATGGAGCTGCGAGACCGTGGTCACGAGGTCACTCGCGAGCTCGCGGTTCGGGTACGCTACAAGTCGCGTGACCTCGGGTTCAGCGGCTGGACATGGTGATCGATGGTCGCGTCGTTGTCGAGGTGAAATCGACTACCGAGCGGGCCCGCTTCGCCTCTCGACAGCTCTACAACTACCTGAAGTCAACGAGCCTAGAGGTCGGGCTGCTTCTCCTTTTTGGCCGCGACCCATGCTTTTTCCGGCTTGTGCACACCGACAGCCAGAAGCAGCATCGATCCGATCAGTAGCATCCTTCGCACCCGAAGCATCCGCCCACCTTCGGCCGAGTAGTCCGTCAAGGCGCGAGGAGATCCGCCGCCCGCAGGAGCTCCTGCATCTGCGCGAGGCGCTGCTCGTCGAGCTGCTGCAGCGGCGCGCGCGGAGCGCCTCCGCCGAGCCCCACCGCATCCAGCGCGGCCTTCACGCCCGCGACGCCCATGCCGCCCACGATCTCGGCCGCCAGTGGCGACAGGTGGGCCTGGGCGCCCGCCAAGGCGTCGGCGTCGCCATCACGGACGGCCGCGAGCACCAGCAGCGACTGCATCGGCGCGAACAGCGCCACCGCGAGGATCGCCCCGTCGGCACCCAGGCGCAGCGCCTCGCCCAGCAGGGTGCCGCTGCCCGTGAGCACCTGGAAGGCGTCGCACCGGCTCTCCAGGTATCCGCGGAACAGCGCCGCGTCGCCCGAGCTGTCCTTCATGCCCACGATGTTCTCGTGCCGCGCCAGCTCGGCCACCAGCGCCGGCGACAGGGCGAAGTGCATGTACTTCGGGATCGTGTAGAGCAGCACCGGGGCCGGGCTCGCATCCGCCACGCGCTCGTAGTGGGTGCGCAGTGCGTCCGTGGTCATCGCATCGCCGTAGTAGTGCGGCGCCACCACGAGCACCGCATCCGCCCCGCGCTCCGCCGCCATCCTGGCGCGCGCCACCGTGGCCCGCGTCGACTCGGCACCGATGCCCACGATCAGCGGCCGGCCGGCCGGCGTCTCGGCACGCGCCGCCTCCACCAGCTGCGCGCGCTCGGCTTCGTCGAGCAGCGCCGCCTCGCCCGTGGAGCCTGCGACGACGATGCCGTGCAGCCCCGCGGCCAGGTGCGCGCGCACGTTCGCGCGAAAGGCGGGGAGGTCCAGCGCCCCGTCGCCGTCGAACGGG